>CAYYLA010000138.1:0-7529 GCA_964441785.1 uncultured Candidatus Cloacimonadota bacterium
CTATCACTGATGATATCGATGCAGGCGTTAAAGATGCAGACGTAATTTACACTGACGTTTGGGTATCTATGGGTGAAGCTCCAGAGGTTTGGGAACAGAGAATCAACCTGCTTAAACCTTATCAGGTCAATAAAGCTATGATGGATAAAACAGGTAATAAAAACACTATTTTCATGCACTGTTTACCATCATTCCATAATGCTGATACAAAGATTGGTAAAGAAATCGAAGAAAAATTCAGCATCCCAGAAATGGAAGTTACTGATGAAGTTTTCGAATCACCAGCTTCCGTTGTATTTGATGAAGCAGAAAACCGTATGCATACCATTAAAGCTGTAATGGTTGCTACTCTCGGTCAATAAAACTTTTGAGTGCTTTACATTTTTTCTTTATGTAAAGCACTCTCTTTTTATCTATGAAAACAATCATCCTCTTACTTCTTCTTCTAATATCTCTCAATCTTACAGCAGATATTTTCCAGATAGATAACACCCGTTACCTAACCTTTATGTCTTCTATTCTGATATTGGATTTAGCGAATAATTATATGGATGACAAACTTCTGAAAAATCTAAACCAGCAACAACTGGATGATTTGGATAGTGACGATATTCCATGGTTTGATAACTGGTCACCCCTGGAATCAGATCAGCAACTTAAGGATCTCAGTGACTATACAAATTGGATAGCAATTGGCAGCTCTGTTGCCCTTATTACGGATAAAAACCTGATTCAAAATTACCTGGTTATGGGTGAAATCATGTTAGCTCAATCTGTTATCGGTAAGTGGGTTAAAACCATATCAGCACGTAGTAGACCCTTTGCATACGATGATTCAAATTCCCCCGGCTTAAGAAGTAACAGACACTCATTCTATTCCCTCCATGCATCATCTGCTTTTGCAGCTGCTCGGGTTGGATATTTCTACTACAGAGAAAAGGGTGGAGATGGTTTGCTTATCCCTGTTCTACTCTATTCAAGTGCTACAGCATCTGCCCTACTGCGAGTTTTTGCAGGACAACATTTCTTCAGTGATGTTGCTTTTGGGGCTTTAATGGGAACATTAATATCGGATCAGTTGATCAAATTAAACAAGGTCAAGACAGTTAGCCTCGACCTTGGATATAATTATTTAGGATTAAACTATAAATTTTAACGTTTTGTTCTAAAATGTTTGCGACAGATATGCTCTACCTCTCGAAATGCAACCTTACCACTACCCATTAACGGGATATCTTCAATTACATGAAAATTCTTTGGCACAGCAATAGAAGGCAGCACTTTCTTAAGCTGTTTTATTATTTTTTTCCTGTCGATCTCACTTGTTGTAACAGCAGCCACAATATCAGATCCTTTAATTGGATTGGGAACATCAACCACACAACAGACAACATCATCAGGAAGTAAATGGGTCAACTCATCCTCAACTTTAACCAGAGAGACCATCTCACCACCGATTTTTACAAAGCGTTTGAGACGACCCTTATGCCAGAGAAATCCATCCTCATCCAACACACCCATATCTCCAGTGTCATACCAACCAGCATGGATATGTAGAGAGGTTTGTTCAATATCACCAAGATAACCCTTCATCACCAACTGACCCTTAATCAGAATTTTCCCCTGCTTTCCAGGTCCAAGGGTTTCATCAGTTTCTCGATCTTTTATCTTAACTTCACAACCTGGAACTGGTAATCCAACCGATCCGGGTCGATTCGCATCAGGCCTGTTAACGGCAATTACAGGACTAGTTTCTGTCGCTCCATATCCTTCCAGAATATCAATATTATGATCATTTTTATAGATATGACGCAGATTATCAGTAACCTTATCTGCTCCGGCAATAGCAACCTTAATAGAAGCAAAATCACCAGCATTTGCACGTTTTGCATATCCAAAAAAGAAAGTGGGTGTTCCAATGAGAACCGTGATTTTGTATTTAACGATAGATTCGACTATTGTTCTGTATTCCAGAGGATTCGCATGCGTCACAATGGATGATCCTAACAATATTGGTAGCCAGAAATTTGTGGTTAAGCCAAAAACATGGAATAATGGTAATATACCGGCAAAAACATCCTCGTGATTTATATTAATCAGATCAGGTAAAACCTCAAATTGATGGGTTATGTTATCATGGGTTAACTGAACAGCTTTCGGTTCTTTTTCACTTCCACTGGTAAAGAGAATCACAGAAGTATCATCAGATTTGCCGTTATGAACAAGACCCTTAATCAAAGAAGCAGGAAGTCTGGTTTGAGCAAAAGCCTTTAATTTCTCTGCCGAGGTGATTGTTTTCATTATATCTTCGATAAATATCATCCCATCAACGGGTTTCATATTTATCTTAGCTAAGAGCTTTTTGGATGTAATTATTGTTCGGAAACCACATTTTTCCTGAGCGTAAATTGAATTTTCTCTGGCTCCTGTGGAATAATTTATCATAACTGGTATCTTTCCAGACATTAATGTTCCTAAAAGGGAGAGAATACATCCCGCAGAGGTCGGAAGCATCAAACCAAGATATTGCCCAGGTATCCTGCTGAATTTATTGGTTAATAATAATGATGCCAAAAGCATCCGCTCGTATGTAAGATCACTGCCGGTTGCCTGATCAAATACTGCTATTTTCTTTTTGAATTTCTTTGCTGTTTCAATAAATTTTAAATGCAATAACATATCATACTCCTTAGCAACAAAAAAGCTGCGGTTGCGACACATTGTCAATCCTTTTGCTGGTAAATTAAAGCATTAACATCTCACTATCACTCTTTTATGATTAATCTTCCAAGTATAAAAAAATCTTGCCCCACAATGAGCTACATTAATATTGGTTATCATGCATAAGATTGTGAATATTCATTATAAAAAAAGTATAGATCCTGGTTATTTTCGGAATTTCAATACCTTTGAATCCGACAATTATTCTGTATATTGTCATAAAGATTATAAAGATTTGATTCAAAACCATCTTACTCAAATTACAGATCACCAGAGTAAGAATAATCAGGTACATCGCAATCTGGTTAACATAATCTATCAGCAACAATTAATTGATGATAACAACGACATCGAGATCGTTGTTAAGAAGAGTGTTCATCGCACAATACTCCAAAAATTCCTATCAATCTTTAAACAATCAAAAGCGATAAAAGCTTTTGTTGCAGCAAAATTCATGTTAGAGAATAATCTTGATACACCCACACCTCTGGCTGTA
Organism: uncultured Candidatus Cloacimonadota bacterium; assembly: GCA_964441785.1. GTDB lineage: Bacteria > Cloacimonadota > Cloacimonadia > Cloacimonadales > TCS61 > CAYYLA01. Next base: position 3,218 of record CAYYLA010000138.1, read on the forward strand.
ATCGAAAAAAGAAACAATGGCATCCTTCAGGAAGCCTATTATGTAACCGAAGCTATTACGCCGCACAGGCGCGTAAGAAAATTGTTTAAAGAACTTTTGGCTGAGGGAGAAGATTTCGATATGCTCAGAGCTTTGATGTTTGCTGTTGCCAATTATGCCAGAGATATGCATCAGACTGGTTTTATGCATAAAGATTTAAACCTCTCTAATTTCCTGATACATCAACTTGATGAAGAGAATTTCCGATTGACTTTGATTGATTTAAATCGCGGCGCATATTGTAATGAGATGACTAATCTACAAAAAATCAGGGATATCAGCCGTTTGTATTGGAAAGAATTGAGGAACGAATTTTTCTTTATATACTGTGATAGCAATCCTAATCTGATTACCTTAAAATGGTTTTACGATTTTTACTACCGATGGCGATTGAAGCGGAGACATTTCAAAAGGAGATTTAAATAGTGCTTGAGACAATAAAAGAGATAGCAACTGATGCTGGAAAAATAATTAGAGAAGCATATTTAAAACCCAAAAGTAAGGTAAACTTCAAAGGAGAAATTGACCTGGTAACCGAAACAGACCTGGCCAGTGAAACATACATTATTTCTGCTATAAAGAAACATTTCCCAGACCATTCCATTTTAAGTGAAGAGAGTGGAATAGAACAGCTAGCTAACACTTATCGCTGGATTATTGACCCATTGGATGGAACAACAAATTTTGCACACCGCCATCCATTTTGCGCTGTCTCAATTGGAGTTGAATATAACGGTACAATGACATTTGGTGTTGTTTACAATCCAATTTTGGATGAGGTCTTCTGCGCTGAGAAGGGAAAAGGAACATACAGAAATGGCAGAAGAATCACGGTATCACGAACAGAATCGCTTTCAACAGCGTTACTGGCAACTGGCTTTCCCTACGATCGTTGGGAGCATGGTGATTTCTACCTGGAGGAGTATGCTGCCTTAATGAAGAAAAGTCAGGGAATTCGCAGAGCAGGAGCGGCAGCAATTGACCTTTGTTATCTAGCATGTGGACGCCTGGATGGATTTTTCGAACATAAGCTGAAGCCCTGGGATACAGCAGCCGGATCATTAATCGTAACAGAAGCCGGAGGAGCAATAACCCAATATAACAGAAACGCATGGGGTGTTAATTCGGCAACGATCTTAGCATCCAACCAGAGAATACACAACGAGATGGCTGAGATTTTGGCAAAGGCACATACATTAAAAGGAATAGATGAGTATTAATTTAATTTCAATAGAGAACATAAAGAAATCATTCAGTGAAAAAACAATCTGTAACAATGAAACCTTTGGCATAGACAAAGGTGATAAGATTGGATTAATTGGCATAAACGGTTGTGGTAAATCAACATTACTCAAAATGATCAAAGGTATAGAACCACCTGATGATGGATCCATAACCTTTCGCAATGGAATCACTGTCGGCTACCTTGCTCAGATTCCGGAACTTGATCCCGAGCAGACAATATATGAGCAAATCTATTACAGCACGAAACCTGCTTTTGTACTGCTCCGGGAATATTATGATATCTCAAGACAACTGGAACAAGATAACAACCCCGAACTTCAAGAGAAAATGCATCAGTTAGTTGCTGAGATTGATCGAACTTCCGGTTGGGAAATCGAACACAAAGCCAAGGAATTTCTAACACGCTTTGGATTAGCTGATTACAACAAGAAAACCCGTTATCTCTCCGGTGGACAGAAACGCCGTCTTGATCTTGCCCGGGTTCTTATGGATGAACCGGACATTCTGATCATGGACGAACCCACAAACCATCTGGATATTGATACAATTGAATGGCTTCAGGATTATCTTATCCAACATAAAGGTACCCTGATTTTTGTAACACATGATAGATATTTTCTCGATGCAGTAAGCACCAGAATCATGGAGATTGAAGATGGGAATATTCGTTTCTATGATGGCAATTACTCCAATTATATCAAAAAGAAAGCGTTGGAATTAGTCGATTTACAGAGGAAAGAGACTCGCCGTCAATCCCAGTTGCAAAAGGAAATGAAATGGCTGCAACGTGGTGCTAGAGCGCGAACATCCAAACCGAAAAATCATGTAGACCGTGTGAAAGAATTGCTTGATAAATCCTATCTTACAGAGAATTCCGAACTGGATATTTCTTTCCAGAGCAAGCGATTAGGCAAAACGATATTAGAGGTTAAAAATGTAGGAAAACGCTATGATACATTGAAACTATTCAACAATTTCAGTCACGTATTCCAGAAGATGGAACGCATTGGGATAATCGGTCCTAATGGTTCTGGGAAAACAACCCTGTTGCGTTTGATCACAGGTGAAGTTTCACCGACAGAAGGTGGCATTAAACGTGGAGTAAATACGCATTTTTCCTATTTCAAACAGGATATTGATGAATTCGAAGAGAATCTATCGGTTCTTGATTATATTCGGAAATATGCTGAGAATATTCGTACAGCAGATGGAACCTTGCATTCGGCTTCAGAGATGTTACGCAGATTTTTATTCGATGGCAAAATGCAACAGGCAAAGATTCGCAGTCTATCCGGTGGAGAACGCAAACGATTATATCTATTAAAATCGTTGATGTTTGGCAGTAACTTCATTATATTGGATGAACCGACAAATGATCTTGATATAAAGACATTGGAGATTCTTGAGGATTATCTGGATGCATTTAAGGGCTGTATTCTAGTTGTGTCTCATGACAGGTATTTTCTCGATCGAGTCGCAGATTTTCTATTTGTTTTTGAGGAAGACAGGATAATAAAATTCCCGGGGAATTACTCCGACTATTTATTGGTAAAGCGATATCAACAGGAAGAGCAGACAGAATTAGAGAGATCAAAACAGAAGAAGGGTAATCGTAAAAACAAAAAAAGTACCGGGTTAAGTTATAATGAAAAAAGAGAGTTAGAGAATCTGGAAAGGGAAATGATGAATTTGGAGGAAGAGTTAGACGATTTAGCAGGTCGCATTAATAATGAAGCTGCTACTCTATCGCCCTCTGACTTTGCCCAGATTTCCGCAAAGCAGCAATCAATAGAAGCTGAATTAGAGCAAAAAGAGAATCGCTGGTTAGAATTAGAAGCGATAAAGGAAGAATCTTAGCTTATTCTTCCTCTTCTGCAACAATCTCTTTTTCTTCTTTTTCTTCTTTTGGTTCGATATTTACAACTTCAATACTAAAACTTGAGGCAACAGCAACTAAGGCAGCAATAGCAGCCCATGAAGGTGCCAACAATACACCAAAAACACCAACTGTTACTGGAAGTTCAAGGTACTTTTTACCTTTAGTATCTTTAATGATTATACGTCTAACATTACCTGCGTGAATGATCTCTTTGATTTTTCCCAGTAGTTCATTGCCTTTAACTTTAAACTGTTGGTTACATTTTTTTTCTTCCATTTTTCCTCCCCATCAGAAAACATGATATGCGCAGCCCTTATATTCCGGCTGCGCATATCTTTTAAGAATTTATTTATACTGCTCTGTAAATTTCTTACCAGCTTCCATTGCTTTAAGATTTGCCTCAACAACTGCATCACCTTTTCTTCCGAAGATAAATTTTATACCCTCTTCAAGCTTGGCATAATCTAATCCAAGATATGGAGCTGCAGCGCCCAGCATAACCATATTCATAGATCTGGCTGATCCAAGTTCCTTTGCCATAGCATCTGCATCAAGAGCTACATGATTATCAATTTTCTTGATCTCTGCAAGAACATTCTCCTCTACTGGATAATCAGGAATATTGATAAAAGCTTTTGTGTTCGATATAATCCAACCTTCTTTTTTCAGATAAGGAAGATATCTGAGAGCTTCCATCGGCTCTACTGAAAGAATCATATCTGCTCCACCAAGAGGGATAAGATCTGAGTAAATTTCTTTATCTGAAAATCTTAGATGCGATTGAACATCACCACCACGCTGAGACATTCCATGAACTTCTGCCTGTTTAAGATGAAGGTTACTTTCTACTGCTGCATAACCAATGATTGTAGCGATAGACAGAATTCCCTGTCCACCAACACCAGCTAAAATTATATCTCTTTTCATCGTTACCTCCTTCCTATTTTCTCTTCTTAAAGACGTGGATACAAGGTCTACGTGAAATTATCACGGAAACACCCTTATAATCAACTTCTTCTTGAATAACCTTAACATTTTCTTCATGAAGTCTGCTCAACGGATTGATGATTCTGATATGTTCTTCATCAACACCAACACCTTTACAGATCTCTTCTATTCTGTTATTTACTTGCGAATGTTGCATACCTG
>CAYYLA010000139.1:0-7506 GCA_964441785.1 uncultured Candidatus Cloacimonadota bacterium
AGATTTTTTCACTACGTTTTTTTGACAGCCTACGATTATCTGCAAAAATTTCATCGAATTCATCAAAATGCTCTAGGTCACTCCATAATCCCGCACATTCAAAAGGGTTTTTCTCATGAGACAACAATCTTGCAATTAAATCAGAAAAGCCATCTATAATGTTATCTGAATAATTCCCCGAGTATTTTCTGTTATCTGTTTCATTTTGAATATTTTTCGGTTCAGTTGAATAATGTCCTATATCTTTATAAATTTTTCTAGCACTATAGAAAAGAGCTTGTCTTCGATTTTCTTTAGGAAGGTCTTTGATGCCCTTCATTGGATACCATTGATTGAGCTCAGATGGTGCAAAAAGCAGTTTTAAATATTTTGCTTCTTGAAAATTAATTTTTGTTTTTAAATTAATTACAACATATAGAAAAGTTTGTATTGTATGATAAAATTGTTCAATATACAATGCATGAATAACCAAAGAGCCAATAAAAGCAACAATCATTAATAGAACTGAAAGAATATTAAGAATCGTACTATTGATATTTATTAAATCAAGAAACGATGCAAAACTAAACATACAAAGACCAAGAAAGGCTAATCTCGAAACCCAAACAATAGGTACAAAAACTTTTGTCCAAATATGGGTAGTTACTACAGTTACTCTCATATAAACTCACTCACTTCATTCATCTACAATTTTAAAAAAACAAAAAGGACATAATGGTTGGCGTGTGCTGCGACTAATGAACAACAATTACCAGCTATCTCAATCAAGTTTGAATCACCGGATTCAAACGCTAATTTCCACCAAAATCTACTCGCTGACACGCTTGTTAGCTGTATATCAATCAAACTTTACTGTTTCCTCAAATCTTAATTCTTTACAATTTTTAATAATCATTTTTTGTAAAGTTGCTAGTAAAATATTCGATATGTAAGAATAAGAATCAAGTATATCAATTATGTAATTATCAACTTTATCATCTAAGACTTCATTTTGAATTGGATGGCTTATTGAAAAATCACCATGAACAAATCTGCTACGAAGGTTATAAAATTTAACAATCCTCTTTCTTATATTTTTTCTATTCTTTTCAGGTATTTGCAAAACAATATTAACTCGATTTATTAATGCACTTTGTATGCCTGTAGAAGGAAGATTATAAACCGATTCAATTGCATGTGTAAGCCAAATTATTGATGTCGGAACAATAACATCAATGTTTATGCAATTAAGAATTGCGAAAATACTTCGATTAACACTATTTGTAGATATCTGATTGTCAATCGATGAAATTGAGTAATACCATTTATGTACTTTATACAAATCAATGTTAACGAGTTCTATACCATTGTTTCTTTGATGATTATACGCAGCTACATCAAAAAGACACTCATCATATTTAAATGTAATCTTATACTCCTGGTCAACTTTCAATATGCAATTATAAATTGAAAAACTACCAGGACTTGATAAATTCACAATAAAGAAAATATCATACATTACAACTTCAATATAATGATTCATTATATTATATATGTATGTAGGCTTAAGATCTATTTCTTCGCAAGATAGAATAATTGGTAAATCAAGTTTTACTTTTTCCTTTTTTTCTCTATATTCTATAATTGCATTATCCATAATTGCCCAGTTGATTTTAAACTCAACATTACCTAGTTTTCTTGTTTTTATTACAAAAAAAGTAAATATATCCTTGAAGTTTGCATAAAGTTGAGAAAAATAAGCTTCTTCCTGTAATACAGTTTCTGTAAAGGGAATATACATTGTTAATTCATACTTCTTTGAAATTCTTTTCATATTTTCCTTTCAATTAAATACAATATACAGCTAATGTATCGCAGCTGCCACGCTCTACCTGCTTTTCATCTTGCTTTACTGTGGAGCTGTTTGTTATAAGCAACTTTAGCTTTTACTATTCAAAAAAAAATATTAATACTAATAATGATTATGTTTATTTCAACATTAACATTTTATGAATACCTTCTGTTTTTCCATTAACATCTAATCTATAGAAATATATTCCAGATGAAACACTTTCTTCATATTGATCTTTTCCATTCCACGTAACTGTTTTGATTCCTTTATAATATATCTCATTTGTTAATTTTTTTATCTTTTGGCCCTTTATGTTGAATATATCAATTTTAACTTTAGACTCCTTAGGTAGAGTAAAAGAAATGTTAGTCTTAGGATTAAAAGGATTAGGATAGTTACTGTAAGAAATGAAATTTGGGATATCGTTATTTACGTTTTCATTTTGATCATCATAACCAAGAAGATCATAGATTTCACTCCAATGTTGTTCCTGTGAATTGCATAGTTCAAGGATGTTTGAGGGTTTGAAATGATTTACCGTTGTGTTTATGTTGCTTGCAGATCTAACTGTAGAATCTTGCGAAGATAAAAGATATAGTGATTCAAGCTCCATTATTGCAAATATGGAATCAACTTCAGAGGCTGGATTTTCAATACGGTTAACAAGAATGTTTGCTGCTTTTTGAAAGTTTTTAAGATATATGCTGGTCTTCTTAATCCAATCATCTATCTTCATGATATAGTTTTGTTCTTCTTCTTGAGTTAAAAAAGATGGCATATTAAACTTCAAAGATTCATAATATGGGATCAACAAGTTAATATCATAGTACTCTTTTATAGATAAGGAGTAAACCTTTTCAAGACATAATTCCCAATACATCATTTCAGTTTGCAAGGTATCATCAAGAATTGCAAAATATATGTCTAAAGCATCTTCGCTTTGATTGATTACTTCAAGTTCTTCAGCAATTAGGAATCTAACGGGACTATAAATTATATTTGAGTTAGGACCTCGATCCATCAAACTATATTGTGCTATAAAACGGGGATTTGCGGGTGATAAAGGGGGGATAAATATACTTACATATGTTTCATAGTCAGAAGAGTCAGCAGAATTAGTATAATCTTCGCCCCAGTAATTTCCATTAAGATTGATTGTCACATTTGAACCAATAAACATCTGGGTAAAGTAAAAGTCATTTACCGCAGTATCATAAAAGTCATTGTGTCCATTTTCCAAATTAACATTGGCGGTAAAAGTATCTGCTGTATCCAAAAATTCCAGACTCGTTGAGTTAGTAAAAAATGCATTTTGTGCATTATTGGATATACCAACGTAGGAGTTGTTTGCTGATGAAATACCTATATCATTAAGAAAAGTGCAGGAACCAATTCTTGGTGAAGAATTAGTTACTCTAATTCCCCAATTCCTAGAAGCTAAATTAGTTATGTTACAGTTGTATATGTCTGGTAGAGTAGAATTCCCCCCATGAGGATTGGATCTGGTTACCTGATTTGATATATCGAAGCCCAAACCACAAGAGTTGAAAGAGCAACTGGAAACTTGAGCTGAACCAAAATCTTGTTTTATTCCAGTATCGCAAGATCGAAAAAGACAATGACTTATTTGATGAATGCTTCCATTTCCGAATAATTCAAACCCAATTCCACAACTATTAAACTCAGTGTTTTCTATTACATCAGAAAAACTATCAAAAGTTCTATAGTAGATTCCTGTATCTAAATCTTTAAAAAGAGCATTTGAGCAATATAGGGAATTGTTTATTGTATTAACTGGATTAACTACATAAATCCCTACTGAATTTGGACCTTCTCCACAGAACTTCAGTGTATCGTTTGCTGTACCGTTAAGTATTACATCAGATTCAGGGTTACCAACTATAACCATACCAGTTCCGTTTTCTGGTATATGAAGACTGTTACTGAGCATATTTAAGGTGCAATTTCCTGAAATCTCAATGGACTCAGAGCACCTATTAAATTCACTAAATTCTATTGTAACATCGGAACCTGAAGCAAGTATTCCGTGTATTGCATTCTCTATTAAGGAACCCGATAAAGTTATCTTACTTCCTGGATTACATGTGATCCCATCCCATATATGATATTCAAAAGAAGATAACTCTTGATCCATAATATAAAGTTCACCATTAGTTGATATTCCTGAGTTACTAGAAAGTTTTGTTGTGCCATTAAGTAAAAATGCAGAACCCCCTTGTTCAATAGCAATATTTGAGTTATGTAGCATCATAGTAGTACCTGTAACAGTAAGACTGCCACCTGATTGTACAGTAACATTTTTTTGTTCTTCAAAGAAACAGCTACCTGTTAATGATAGATTACCACCATTAGCTATAACGGTGTTATATGGAATACAAGCATTTTCCAAAGCAATTGATGAATTAACTACTTCAGGAACAATTCTGGCCACTCTTAACAAAATACCATCACCAGGGCCTATTTCAATACTTACTATATTCGGAGTAGACTGAACAGGCAAATAAAATTCATTGTTGAAAACATCAATTAGTGCAAAATTGTTCTCATCAAATTGAAAATTTACAGTTTGCGAAGGAGCTTCAGTAAAGAAAGATTCTACATCACGGGTTGGATCAATTAAAGGATCACTAAGTGTAAAATTCGCTCTTCTATTAACAAGCATGAAGTAGTTTGTTCCATAACCTTCGTACACACCGCATTCTACAAACCCATGATAATTTATAGCATCATCAGAAACAGTGATCTCTGTAAGATTATTCACAGGAATATCATATTCATCATAGAAATCAGCAACCGGGTCACCATCAGAAACTTCTATCGTGCCACTACCTTGCCATTGAAATGATTTAATCAAATTGCCATAAACTAGGATCTTTTCATTTGCGTCTTTTATTGCATTGTACTGAGAAGTTGTATCCCATATTACATCATTGTCAAAATCCTGTATAGGGCCAACTTCATAAAAGTCGTGTCTTTTAAAATATATATCATCTTCACCATTATATTCGTCTCCAGTAGCAAAACACTCATGAAACTCATCTTCACCTCTATCTGAATGTCTTGATTGCATGGAGAACGTAATTATCCCATCAAACCCATAACATAAAGGTAGATACATAATTGCTTTTTGCAACTTAGATGGAGGTAACATGATATTTCCCCACGAACCCAATCCTCCACTATCAATGTAATCTCCATAAGTTTGAACTACTGCAATTTTCTCTATATCCTGTAGATCATCACGTGTTTGTACATCATTATAATATCTGCATATTTTTGAAATTCTATGTTGGATGTTTCCCTCTGTAATATCAGTTGAGGCATCATCAATAATATCGACTTGATTATAATAACTTCTCTCATTGCCCCAAAGATAATAATCTACGGTTAGTATCTCAGGATCAGCCTCCTTTTTGAAAAGAGAGATATTGGAATAGCTGTTTGCTTGATTGATATCAGACCAATTCCAGGCTATTGCCGTTTCCAGACGAAGATTGCTGTCATAGGAGTTTACGCAATCCTCAATTCTGTCATAAGCATTAAATTGTGGTGCAACTGGCTCATCGTAAGAATACAAAGCCAATAAATTATCATTAGTATTGTTCATATCAGCAAGCCTAGATACTATCAAAGGATCAAGATTATCAGAATCAATCTCATTAAAAAGTTCATCTTTAATTTCTATGTTATTAACTCTTAATTCTCCTATATCGTGATAATAAATATATGGGGACAGGTAAGTTAAACGTGAAGTACCTTCACGTACTGCGACTTGCCAAGGTTCAAGCATAACATTATCTAATGTATCATGAAATGTTTCTAAGTAATCACTATCAATTTGTGTTAGATCTATTTCATATTCAAAGTCTTCATAAATACCAGTAAAATCACTACTATGCAAATTTATCCCTTGTGCTACAGGTATAATTATATTGTCGTTATTGAGACTGTTTATTTCAATTATTCTTGGATCTTCTATGTTCATGTCAGATACTTTTTTTACCATTACACGAATGCCAATACTGCATACATCACCGTCTCCGCTGTTTACATCATATTTCATATTAAACGTCATTTTTAATTTTCCGGTTATATTTTCATCCGGCTCATAATATAATAAGTGTTTTAAATGCATGTCCGGATATGGCATTCCTTCTCTTCGCTTCAAATCCTTAATAGCGTAACGTGAATCAGTTCCAGGATTATTACTATCAGTTGGAAAGCATTTTAAAACATGAAAACCAGCTCCGGGAAAATCTTCATCAGGATAAATGTTTACTGTATCATCTCTATCCATACTATAGAACCAGTAGTCAAGGTTCAATTCATCCAAATCACCATAATCCTCCGAAGTATATTCTGCCTCAAAAAGCCAATAATTTGCTCGAGTTAATAATTGGGTACCTAGATTCCAAAATCCACTCCCCGTATATTCATCTCTAAATCTAACATCCATTCCGTGTTGATCATAGATTTGTAGAAAATTAATTAAATCGCTTGAATCATGTTGTTGATCAATGTTCTGACGCATATAGTTAAAATGGGCATCTTCTAGGAGTTCAAGAACCTGAGTATCTCCAGTATTACTAATAGCTCTTGAATAATCTCCTATCAAAAAATCATCTGAATACTTAGCGAATATAGTAACCAAAATAAGAGTGAACATAATAATCATAGCTAATCTTAATCTCATTCTTTTCTCCTTATGAAGGTTTTTGTATATTACTTAATTTCAATAGTGTTATATTGAAATAGTTATTTTAGCAAAGTTACTTTTTTTCGGGAAAGAACTTGATCTGTTTTACTATCTATAAGTTCAGCAAAATAGATCCCTGATGAGTAATCTTCTGCCTGCCAGGTAACAGAGTTTTCATTAGAATTTAACAATGGTAACGTTTCAATTCCTTGACCTTTGATGTTATATATTTTAATATTCAATGCTCTATTCTTATTATCATTGAATTCTGTATTTATCTGAAATTTAACAACTGGATTGAATGGATTTGGGTATACGTTTAGTTCTATATCTTCCAGGGATGGGATTTCATTATCTTCTGAATCAACTGGATCTGTCTCGGTGAGATCTCCATTTCCTGCAAACACAAAGACTCGACCATATCCTGTATAAGAAGGATTAACAAAATTTCTCCTTCCATTTTCATCAGGCGCACCTGCGGCTATGTCATCAAATCCATCGTTGTTAAAATCTCCCACTGCAATTGAGTAGCCTAGTTGACCATATGCCCAGTCCAATTCTTGATTATGGGTATATAAGGTATAATCATAGGAGGTGCTATTAGTATTGCCACCGATATAGATATAAACTTTACCATCCCATAGGCTATAAACGCTATTAGCCATAACAATATCTGAATATCCATCGTTATTTAAATCTCCGAATCCGTAACCGTTAGATCCCGAATCTGATAAAAGTAAATCTGGTTCATCATTCAAAGGCTGATCTGTTCCATACCAGAATTTTCTATCATTATGATTTGTACCTATAAAATCGTTAAAATCGTCATTATTATAATCTCCACAGCCAAATGCAGATCCACCGGTAACTTCCAAACTGAAGTCAGCAAGAGTATCAGGTGGATTACCACCATAATAGAGGTAATTTCTTGTATGTCCTATTTCAGGATCATAATATT
>CAYYLA010000140.1:0-1989 GCA_964441785.1 uncultured Candidatus Cloacimonadota bacterium
CAGTAATAGATTTTATAAATGTTACCATTGTACCTGCTTCACTGGTTATTGTTGTGCCATCCCCAATACCATCAAAATCTGTATCTTCCCAAAAATCTCTATTATATGTAGCACCATCATTTTTAAAGGAAATAAGATTATTCCATCCACTTGCATCAATGCGGTATTCAACTAATAAAAAATCATTGTTATCAATATCACCAGGGGATTGATAGGTTTCCCCAAAATCTCCGGAAAATTCAATATCTGTTTTGCCCGATATATCAATTCCAATCCAAGTTAATTGTGATGGTGCAGCACTTCCTGCCCAGCCACCATCGTCAATATCTTGACCGGCAAAAAAGTAGCCAGAAACTCCATCATAAGATTTTGCGATGTCTGATCCATCTGTTCTTATGAAATAATCATTTTCTCCATCTTCACCTTCGCTACCCAATGTTACTGAATATTTTGTGCCAGTACTAAAATCTTCTGTCCAAATTGTATTATCTTCAGATATTTCGAAGATAAAATTCGAGTTGGGTTCAATTACGTTCTCATTTAGATCTTCAACATTATTTATGGTGAGATTATAGCTTTCATTAAGAGTTAGAGAAGAAATATTTAATTGGACATTGCTATCACTACCACCATATCCTAGAGTAGCAGAAAGAGGATTTCCAATTCCATTTGAAATTAGATAATTAGTCACAGTTTCTGCAGATACCCGATCCAGATCCTCAGAAAAATGAAGAATCATTGTATTGGCATCAGGTAGTTCAAAAGATGAGACAAGAGGAGGAAAGTTATCTACAGGAATATCTCCACCCCAAATATAGGCTACATATTCAGGATGATCAATAAAAGGATTTCTATTTTCCTGATAACCGTAAACTTTGTCATTCCTGGCAATTTCAAAAGCATCGGGTGGATCTTCGAGATTCCACTCTAATAGAGTCGAGAGTTTACCATGATATGGCTCATAATCTGGTGATGAATTAGCATAGTCAACAACCTCCAAATCTAGCTCACCATGCTCACCTTCATAGCGCACATCCATATATAGAATGGAACGAGCAATATCTCCCTTAGCATGATCAGGTGGTTCCCAAGAATCGGAATCTTCATATCCGCCTAAATATCCATCATCATAAACAGCTGTTCCGCCATCATCAAAGTCAAGATTTCCACGCGCAGAATTTATATTCATGTCACAAGCGTGTAAACTATGTGCATCAGTTCCACAAGGAGCAGATTCTCCAAAATTTCCATGAGATTTAGCCCAGACATGTTCCCTATTCCATTGGGGCCAATTACTTTTGGGCTCGGATCTTTGCGTATAAACAAGAATTACGTTGTTAGAATTGTCCGGATCCTCATCGGTATCAAGAAGCAGAAAATCTGCTAAATCATCATAACTGAATTCTATATGATTATCAATAATATCATTTAGAGCAGCCTTGAGAGCATCTCCACTTAAACCTTCGGCGGTATCATAATATCCGGTTGGAATATCAGCGAACAAACTACATCCAATATATAAAATATAAACAAAAAATATTTTTTTCATATCCCCTCTTTTCAGTCCCATGTAAAAAAATTTGATGCTTACATCTTTAGTCAATGTTTATAACAGATTGCTCATTTTTTTTACTATCTTTTTTTAGGATATCAAAAAAACTTTTATTCGTCTGACATATTTTTTTATCCAATGTGCATAAAAAGATGCAGATGTTAAATATTGCATTTAGCAGAGATATAGATTGATGTGATCCACTCAGATTAAAAGTGACAATGTTCATAAAAAAAAATATTATTGATATTGTAAATATGGAATAGAAAATGCAAATTAATCAAGAAAATATAATTAAAGTTGAGGAGTGAATATGAAAAAATTAAACATCCTGATTACAATGTGTATCTTGTTGTTTACAGTAATGAGTTTATCGGCCAATCAATTAAAAATGAAAACCCTGGACAATGGGATGCAAATCGCGGTAAAAGAAAACA
>CAYYLA010000140.1:2065-7448 GCA_964441785.1 uncultured Candidatus Cloacimonadota bacterium
AGAAAACAGAAGTAATACATCCGTAGGCTTATACTGTTTTGTAAAAACCGGATCAAAAAATGAAGGCAGATACCTTGGGGCGGGTATATCTCACTATCTTGAGCACGTAGTGTCCGGTGGAACAACCGATTTTAGAACAGAAGATGAATACGAAGCAATGGGAAAAGAAATGGGAGCAATTGTAAATGCCTACACGACCCAGGAAGTGACAGCTTTCCATATAATAGTAGATAAGCAATATCAAGATGATGCGCTACAGATATTATCTGAACAGGTAACCTCCTGCGCATTTTCTTTAAAAGAGATTGAAAGAGAAAAAGAGGTAATTTTAAAAGAAATCGTAATGCGTTCTACCCCACCTCAAGCTAAAATACGTCAACGTTTTAATGAGCTCTGTTTCCCAAACTCCAACAATCGCTATCCTGTAATTGGATACACCGAATTATACAAAACTATTACACCGGAAGAGTTGGAAGACTATTACAATCAGCGTTATTGCCCCAACAATATGATTTTTGTTGCAGTTGGTGATTTTAATGCTGATGAAATGTTGTCAAAAGTAGAGGAAGCATTTTCCCCATATCCAAGACAGCAGATCCAACCAGTTTACCTTCCTGAGCAGGTAAAACGAGCCGGTACAATTAAGTATGTTGAAGAATTCCAGATACAACAACCCACGCTGATATCAGGATCGATTTTAACACCTGCTGATTTTACTGACGAACTTGCTTTAAATACTGCTTTAGAAATACTTTTTTCCAAAAGGAGATCTCCTATCCGTTATAAATTGGTAGAAGAACTTAAACTTGTTAACTATGTCTATGCTGCAGCATCAGCTTCTATGATGGATACGGAAGGTATTATCTATTTAACTTTCGAAGCTAAGGATCCAAAAGATATGGATTATATTTTGTCTATCATTGATGAAGAGATTGAAAAATACAGCCAGATCGGGTTTACCCAGGATCAGATAGACAATATTATAACACGTGAAAAAGCAAGTAGATTGCTTAGCACTCCCGGGGTTGACAGCGAATGTAACCGAATTGGCTGGAATTTGTTAAGAAATGGAACAGCTGACAATTTTGACAACAGACTTGAGCAACTTGAACGTTTAACCACTGAAGATCTTCAACAAGCTTTGATTAAGCATGTAGTTCCCAAAGACAGAGTTTTATTTTATGCAATGCCCGAGGGAACAAGTCAGCAATTAGAAGAAGCTGACCAGGTAGCTGTAAATAAAGAAGAAATCCAGAAAGTTGAAGTATCAAATGCTATCACCTTATTGCATAGATTCAATAACGAGAAGCCCTTAATCAGAGGTATTATCCAACTGCCAATCGATACAAATTATGAGACAGCAGACAATGCAGGCTCATTGGACTTCATGACCCAGATCATGTTCAGTGGTTCAAAGAATTATGCTCCCCTGGATTTGAGTGAATGGCTCGAAGATCATTCGGTTGATATACGTTATAGAACTGATGCCAATGGGACAACCATATCATTTAAATGTTTGAAAGATGATTATCCTGTGATAGAAAATATCATTATCGATGCATTTGAAAATCCTGTTTTTGATGATAATGAGATTCAAATGAATAAAGATTATGTTATGGCTGGTTATCAACGCTCACTCAGTGATGCTGAATCGTTACATGATGATTATCGCAATAATCTTCTTTATGGTGAAACAAGAAGTGGAATCAGCACAGAAAGAGAAACGAATAATATTCTTGCATTAGAGAAAAAGGATTTGCAGAAATTGTATAAAGATTATTTCAAAAGTGAATCAATAATTGTGACTCTTTTTGGCGATATCGAAGAAAATGAAGCATCAAAATCTGCAAAACGAATTTATAAATCAATACCCAAAGGTGAAATCAGTTATCAGAAGAATTACCCTCAAACACCTGATTTAGGTGACGAGCACATCAATATGTATCCCTTTGAACAGGTAAATATCGATGTTAATTACCCTGCTCCTACCCTTAATAGTGAAGAGTTCTATACGATGAAAGTACTGGAGCTTATTCTTTCTGGTGCACGTGGACGAATTCACAAAGCAGTTAGAGGTAACGAACAAAACCTGGCATACTTTGCTTATGCAAATTATGGATTTTCTAAAGAAAATGGATTCCTCAGATTAACAAGTCAGACATCTATCAATAAAAAAGATGAGCTTAGAGATGTACTTGTTGGTGAGATCGAAAAACTCGTAAATGAACCAGTAACCCAGGAAGAAATTACCAATACAATCAAAGAAAATGCTATGATGATGCAAGCAATGTTGACTGATAATTATCTTCCAGCTTATATCACCATGCATGAATCAATGGGACTTGGTTATAATTTTATAAATGAAAGAGAATCTATCTATCTACAGGTAACACCGGAGCAAATCCAGGCTGTTGCCAAAAAATATCTCTCTAATCCAACCATTATCGTTTCTATTCCTGACGAAAATACAGATCTTATGGTGAATTAATGAGAAACGGAATTGCAGACTTCATTTTCAGTTATTCACAGCCAATAGTTTGTACTGCAATCCACAACGGTCATGATGTGCGTGGAGATGTTGAACGAAATCTCTCTATTTCAGAGGAGGATAGACTACGTGAAGAGGATCCCTTCACAGAGATATTTACAGAGTTATCTCCCAATTTAATCATTGTTAATAAAAGCAGGTTTGAGGTTGATTTAAACAGACCACGAGAACGATCTGTTTATGTAACACCCGAAGATTCTTGGGGATTGAAGGTTTGGAAAGAAAAACCGGGATCGGATATACTTTCTGCTTCTTATGCGCAATATGATAATTTTTATGAATCATTGCGCGAATATTTTCATAAAATGGAGAAGAAATTTGGCAGTTTTTTTGTCTATGATATTCATTCTTATAATCATCGTCGTAATGGACCAGAGGCTGAGCCCGATGATCCTGAAAAGAATCCTGAGATAATTCTTGGTACCAGTAATATGCCGGAGAAGTGGTATCCGTTGGTACAAAAAGTTCAACAGAAATTATCAAAGGCTGATTATCTTGGACGTAAGCTGGATGTTAGAATTAATGTAAAATTCCCGGGTGGACATTTTCCACGTTGGATACATGAAAACTTTCCCGATTCTGCCTGCTGTATCTCTATTGAATTTAAAAAAATCTTTATGGATGAATGGACCAGTGTTCTGCAACAGAGAAAGATATTTCTCCTGAGGGAAATTCTGTTATCAACCTTTAAAGATGTTAAAAAATATATGCGACAAAAACGATAAAATAAAACCTGACTCATGGGTTGTTGTCGAAAGACAGCAACCCCTTTTTGGTTGATGGTTGACCCGACTTCATTGCATTACGCCGTGGCAGGTGGTTGATTTACCTTCTCGGGCAACTGCCAGATACGGCGGACTTGTCTACGCAAACTACGACAAGGCAAGCAGGCGGTTGAATTGATTTTTCCATTAGGGGATAAATCCACATCTTATGGGATTGTATCGAAGAGAAACAAACCCACAATATTTTTGTAAATACCAGAATCATTGCTGTTTAAGGAGTACTGAAGAGTGATCGTTTTTTTTCAATCTATTTTCTCTTGAGTTAAGGAGTTTTAAATATTTTTATCTTACTACCTCATTTTATTAATAAGCACCTCTTTGTTGCTACCACACTATCGTTTATCTGGAGTTTCAGCAAATATATGCCTGAGGTAACAGGTATTCCATATGCATCATTACCAGACCAGATATGCGAATAATTTCCATTTTCCAGGAATTGATTTACCAGCGTTATTACCTTTTGTCCTTTGATATTATAGATTGCCAGTTCCACGTAGGCATCCTTTTGGAGTGAGAAATCTATTGAAGCTTCAGGTCCGCGACCGGCTGATGACGTTTTAAAGGGATTAGGATAGACGTTTAATTTATTTAGTGCAGGAATTAATTCATCCTCGACTGGTGTTTCATGTCCCATTTTTGCTACAAAAACATCATAACTTCCAACGCTGGAAATTGAGGAAGAATCACAGTAAAAGGTATAGTTAAACTTACCTGTAACATAGATATCGCCTGAATCATCAATAGCAATACCGTTACCTAATTCAGAACTTCCGCCACCTGTGTTATCCGCCCAGATCCATTGACCGGATGGATTAACTTTTGCTACAAAGACATCGGTTGTAGTATTGAAATTCTCAAGAGTAAAATCTCCAAAATAAGCATCTCCAAAAAAATATCCAGTAGCATAGCAATTGCCTTCAACATCAGTACACACATCTTTACCGTAACGCGAAGCTGCTCCATCTGTTTCTGCTGCCCAAAGCCAGTTTCCGTTTGAATCTATCCCGGCAACATAAGTACCGCTATAGGACATATCGGTTGAGCCAATATATGATGGGATCATTTGTTCTCCGATAATATAACTAACCCCATTTGCAGTCGTTGTGATACCATAACAATAATCATGTCCATCATCTCCCTCGTTAACAGCCCAAAGCCAGTTTCCATAAGGATCTAGTTTCGCTACAAAGATGTCATACCCAGAATCAGAAAGTAGTTCAATATCTCCAAAATAGGCTATGTGTGATATTGAAGGTGTATTAAAGTAGCCTGCTATATAGGAATTCCCATTACTATCTACTGATATCCCCCAGCAATAGTCTTCACTCACTCCTCCCGCTTGAACAGCCCATAACCAATTACCATCTGTATCCAATTTAGCAACAAAGTTATCATAACTTCCCAGACAGGTAAGGGTAGTCGATCCAAAATCACCATTAGAAGTTAAACCAAAATATCCTGTAATATAACATGAGCCATCTTCATCTGTATCAATAGCGTTTCCCCACATTGCTCCACATCTTTTGACCCAAAGCCAATTGCCTTCTGCATCTGCTTTTGCGACAAATACATCAAAGTTATCTATACTGGTTATTGAGATATCACCAAAGGTCGCTGTCCCTTGAAAATGACCAATAATATAACAATTCCCTGAATTATCTATGGAAATGTCATACCCTCGTTCTGAATCGGTTCCCTGGGCACAATTTGCCCAAAGCCAATTACCATTGGGATCTGCTTTGGCGATAAATACATCAACATAGGCTTCGCTTACTATTTCTATAGATCCAAAGGTTGCTGTCCCCCTGAATTCTCCAGTAACATAAATATTACCATCACTATCTGTCACTAAATCATAAGCACAATCTTCCATAACCCCACCAGCTCCCTGGACCCATAACCATTGTGGTAACTGCGCATAAATGATGGCTACAAACAACAATAAAGATACAAGTATTATTTCTTTTTTCATAATATCCTCCTATCTATTTCGAATGTCGATGTTTATAAGTCAACATAAATTGCCTTAATTTCAGTTTGAAAACAACGT
>CAYYLA010000141.1:0-364 GCA_964441785.1 uncultured Candidatus Cloacimonadota bacterium
GGAATCACAGAAAACATAACTCCAATTCCCATTGTCGAGGCAAAGGCTATTGAACTGAATCCATCTAAAATTGATTTGGCGATTAATAGATTTGGTGGATTACCCAAACCCTCTTCAAATGCTCCCAGAACCGTCATTGATCCCATACAGAAGAGTAAAAATGATGTGGTTAAACCCTCTGTAAATCTGCTGTTTTTTGATGAGATCCTCTTCTTCAACCACTCACTTAATCGATTAATCTGTTTATCAATATTGATTATTTCTCCGCAGATAGTTCCCAGAACCAGACTGAAGATTAGAATCATTAAATTCGATGTTTTCAATGCAAGCTTAAATCCTAAAAAAAGGGTAAACAATCCAATAG
>CAYYLA010000141.1:424-7097 GCA_964441785.1 uncultured Candidatus Cloacimonadota bacterium
CTGAAATGTGCGATTCGTTATCCGCTCCGGTAACCTTGAATGAAATAATAAACCGATTATTGATCCGATTATTATTGTTCCGGCGTTAATTAATGTTCCCAAATAGTTCTCCCTTTTCTTTTGTTTTTACATAAAACTTATTTAGATGTTGGAATATTGGTCAAGTGAATTTGCCTAAATAGCGATAAATTGTCTTTTAAAATGTTAATTTATCAATAAGGTCTTTAAGGATGCAGAAGAAGATAAAAGATAAAAGATAAAAGACTAAAGACTAAAGACTAAAGACTAAAGACTAAAGACGGAACAACTAAGTAATGAAGTAGTAGGTAGTGCTGATAGCTGATATTTTTTTGAGGAGCTTATAGGAATATGGTGAGGATTCTTTTTGATTTCCCGACTTCTTAAATATAATGGCAAATTATCTATTTCCTTTAACTGTATATTCCCGAATCTGTTCCTCGTATTCATCCAATACTATGAATTTGTTACCTGCTGTATTGAACCATCTGCTAAGATCTAATTGAACAGGTAATTCGACTTCAATAAGTTTTTCACTTTCCAGGTTTAGTTCATAAACTAGATTTATCCCTTTCAGCAGATATTGGTAATATTGGTATTGGCTCTGGATAAAGATGTGATTATCCAGTTCGAAGGATTGTTTGTACTTAGGAAAATTGAGTGGTATAGATTCGCTGGAGTCGTATTCTTCCCTTGTTTTCATGAACTCGTTAAATTCAGCTGAAATCAGTTTTGTAGGAATAGCATTTAAACTGTAAGTTTTATCCATTTTGCTGAAGTAGAGGGAGTTATCCTGATAAAGCACAATTTGATTTTTCATGATGCTGAATGGAACTGGGATTAGAAGAGGATTGGTATCCAAATGTTCTCTTTCATTAAGTTTAGTAAGTTTGCCCTCTAAACTCATTTCACCAAAGTATTCACCAAGCTCACCGTCACTGCTTAAGGATAGTCCGTATGCAATTATCTTTTTATCCAAATAGTACAAACTTATAATTGCTACTACAATTGCATCACTGTCAATTGGGTTTGAATAAAGGAATTCTCCTTCTCTGCTGAAAACAGAAAATCTATTAGCCGAGAATTCAGTAGCTACTATATGTTCAGCGGTTACTGACAATACTGGGAAATTCTGGAATTCTCCAGGACCCTCTCCTTGTCCTCCAAGACTTTTTAAGAGTTTGCCCTTTTCATATATTTTGATAGTTCTATCAAACTGGTCAGAAGTATAATACGTTCCTTCTTCATATTGTGAAAAAGCTGGATATAGACACTCAAAAACGAGAGAATCGGTGATTGTGAAAGCTGGAGGTTTATTGGCATCTCTCGAACAAGCTGTAAAACCTATGGAAAGGATAAATATTATAATAACCAGAACTGTTGTAGGATGATATTTTCTCAAGCTACCTCCAAAATATTTTTAAGCAAACAATGAAAAATTAATTCGGTGAAATTGAAATTAATAGTCAAGAAGATTGATTGAAAAGAAGGGATAAACCTGCTAATTCAACTATTGTAGCTGCTCAAACAGATTCGCAAAGAATTCCTTCAAGTTTGCTGAGCGTAGCGTATAATTTCCACGAAGACAGTGAGTAAGTTCCATACAACGAGCAAATTACTTCTCTACCTACTATATACTTACTATACCTTTCTTTCCATCAATTCCGGATAATTATTCGCAGGTGAGCCGACATCTCGAGATACTTCAAAAGCATTCATCTCGCCTTGATATGGTTTTAATAATTCCAATAATTTATCTTGGGGTGTATTGGGATTCAACCACAATTGCTCAGCATCTCGCGGTAAAATAACAGGCATGCGTTTATGAATAGGTTCCATAATCTCATTTGGTTCAGTTGTTATGATAGAAAAGCTGTAAATCTCTGTTCCATCACTTCCGTGCCAATGCTCCCAGATTCCAGCAAAGGTAAATAATTCACGATCGTTCAGGTATATCCAATGTGGTACTTTACCCGGTTTTTTCCACTCATAAAATCCATTAGCTGGAATAAGACAACGTCTGCGTTTGAACCCATTCCTGAAGGTTGGTTTCTCGGTAATAGTCTCAGCTCGGGAATTAATCATTTTATATCCAATTTTGGGATCCTTTGCCCAAAAAGGCACTAATCCCCAATGAAACAAATCCAACCAGCTTCCCTCATTTTTATTGATTATTACCGGAAGCATCTGTGAAGGTGCAGCATTAAAATTGGGCGCTATATTCTCCAGCCGATTCAATGTTTTCGCATATTCAATTATCGATTCTACACTACTGTAAATGGCAAATCTACCACACATTTAGGCCTCTCCTTGTCTATAGATTATATGTAATGGGATACTGCTCATAAAATTCTGCAATTATCTGCTTCTCATTGTCTTCATCCAACCACTCCAGATTAGAGAAACTTATACCTAATAATCTGATCATACACTTATTTATTAATGATTCCAGTAAAAGCTTACGAGCAATATGGGCAAATACTTTTTCATCATTTAGAGCATTTTGGAAACTGAAGCTTCTTGATATAATATCAAAATTAGCATAGCGAATTTTCAGCGTCATTGTTTTAGCCTTGGCTCTTTTCTCTTCCATCTTTGTACATAGCTTTGCACAGAAGCTCTTCAGATATTCTATCATCTCCTCATTATCATCAATATCCTGCGCAAAGGTGCGTTCCATCCCGATTGATTTTCGGATCCTGTGGGTTGTAACTTCACGACTATCCTTTCCCCTGACAATGTGGTAATAGTATTCTCCAACCTTGCCAAAATGACGGGTTAGCTCACGCAATGTGCGTTTTCTTAAATCTAACCCGCTTTTTATTCCAAGATTTATCATCTTCTTCTCGGTTACCTTGCCAATGCCATGAAATTTACCGATTGGTAGATTATCCAATATCTCTCTTGCTCTGTCCGGTGTTATTACGACCAGTCCATCCGGTTTATCCAAGTCTGAACCAATCTTTGCCAGAAATTTATTATACGAAACCCCTGCAGAAGCTGTCAGTCTCGTTTTTTCAAAGATCTTTGCTCTAATCTCTTTCGCTATCTGCGTCGCCGATACATCATCCTCTCTGCTGAAGGTGACATCGAGATAGGCTTCGTCAATTGATACCGGCTCCACAATATCTGTGTATTGAAAAAATATTTCCCGCACCTGCTCCGATGCTTCACGATAAGCATCGAAGCGTCCCCGTACAAAGATGGCATGTGGACACAACCTGTAGGCCTGTGATGATGGCATGGCTGAATGAATCCCATATTTCCTGGCTTCGTAAGAACAGGTGGAAACAACACCCCTGCTATTGGGCGCTCCTCCTACAATAATGGGTTTCCCTTTGTATTCAGGATTATCTCTGATCTCTACTGCTGCAAAAAAAGCATCCATATCAACATGGATTATCTTCCTGAAATTACTGTAATCTTTACTCATAAATGACCTCAGGCCTTAACAATAGGAATATCCTGCCAGCGCGTTGTATAGTGGGGTGTCAAAAATTCCCGCTTCATTTGCCAATTACCATTAATACCCTTGCTGGCATAGGTTAACGTATGCATACCCATCTTGCTGTTGATCGCATCCATGCAATCCATGATCTGCTTTCTATTGTCATCAAGATAGGTGGGAGCAAAAAGATCCAATGGCGCTTTACTCTGATGAATGATGTCAGAGATCATAATGCCTACCTTTTTATAATTATAACCAGGACGAAAAAGATCGGCAACCAATGTGCGGACAATCCTCAGAAAATCGGGAGTATAGGCCGATGGCAACCGTAGACGAGTTGTTTCGAAATTAGCATATTGAGGCTCATCTTTAAAACGATTAGTTGTAACATAAACCATTATCTGCGATGCTACCTGACTCTCTTCCCGCAATTTCTCTACAGCGCGAATACAATAACTGGCAGCCGCTTCCTGAATATCTGATAATGCTGTTACCGGTGTACCAAAGGATTTGGATGACACGATCTCCTTTTTGGGATCAATATCTAATTCCAGATCAATACAGGAGATTCCCCTGAGCTCCATAACTGTTCGCAATCCTACAATTGTCATCTTTTTCTGAATCCATTTATCAGGCGAAAGTGTCAACTGAAGCGCATTGTAAATGCCATTCCGATTGAGCATCTTTGCATAACGCGGTCCTACTCCCCAGATTTTATTGACCGGTAGCTTCTCCAGGATTTTATCCAGTTCTGGATGATCAACCAGGTTGTAAACACCCTGTGCAGAAGTAATTCGTTTGGCAAGATGATTGGCTACTTTGGCCAGCGTTTTGGTGCGTCCTAATCCTACCGAAACCGGCAGGCCTGTCCAACGGACAATAGTCTCTTTAATATGGGATGCATATTGCGATAAATCGAGATGGGTAAATCCTGTAAGGCAGAGGAAAGCTTCGTCGATTGAATAGATTTCCAGTTCCGGGGTAAATCTGGCCAGGATATTCATGACTCGGCGTGACATATCGCCATACAGGGTATAATTGGATGAAAAAAGATGGATGCCATGCTTTTTGATAAGATGTCGAATCTTGAATCCAGGGGTTCCTCTGGTTACCCCTAAATCTTTTAACTCTTGAGATAATGCCACAATTATTCCATCATTATTAGATAGAATTCCTATGGGTTTTCCTTCCAGATCAGGGCGGAAAACCCGTTCGCAGGAGGCATAGAAGTTATTACAATCAACTAATGCAAATACGCCATTCTTTCTCATTTTCTGTATCCAAACTTAACTAAGAGGGTGGATAGCGAAAGTAACCACACCCCAGATATGAAAATCCATCTCCTCGGTAATTTCCATGGAGAGAAATTCCGGATTCTCCGGTGTTAAAAACCAGCGATTTTGTTTGATTCGTAAACGTTTAACAGTAAAATCTCCATTTACAACCGCTATTACAATCCGTTTATCAAGTGGCTCGAGGGATCGATCAACGATGAGAATATCATCTGGATTGATGCCGGCATTGACCATGGAACAGCCTTGAACTTTGACAAAAAACGTTGCGGTAGGGTGTTCAACCAGAAAATCATTGAGATCCAGACTACCCTCAATATAATCCTGAGCCGGTGATGGAAATCCAGCAGGTATCTCTGTTCCGATTATTGGATAAAAGACTTCTTTACCCAGTTCTAATGCATATATAGCAGCTATTGTATTATCATTATTACTACGTAATATTTTATACATGATTTCCTCCTTTTTACTCTCATGGAACGTCGAAAGTAAAAAAAATCATCTGAAGTAAAGATTTAACTGGACAGTTAATTAGTCAAGAATAATTTTAACCCATAAGTTAATGAGGAATTCAAAGGAGGTTAATGATGACCATAGGGAAGAGGCTGAAGCAGTTGCTTAATAAACTTGAGATGACGCAAGCGGGTTTATCCCGGGCAATTGGTATATCCAATGTTGTAATTAATAGATATATTAAAGATAAAACAACACCGGATTATAATTTTCTAAGCAAAATTGCTGAATCTTATAATGTAAACATTAACTGGTTGATTAATGGTGAAGGCACTATTTTTGTATCTGATAATCTTAAGCGAATAGGTGCCAAAGACTATTATAGTCTGCCTATAGTGGCAGCCGTCAGTTGTGGAACACCCCAGGAGATAGAGCAGGCTGAACCGGAGGATTTCATTTTGATGGATTCTGGAGCTTTGCCCGGGGATTTTTCTCAATACTTCGCTTTTTATGCCAGTGGAGACAGTATGGAACCCTATATAAGCAGTGGTGATGTTGTAATTGTTAAGAAGAATGATCAATGGGAGAAGGCTGATGATCGCGTGTGTGTGGTGATGGTTAATGGTGAAGTTACTTTGAAGAAGGTAACTATTTTCTCTGAAGGAAAAGAGATTTTATTATCTCCATATAACAAAGAATATTCCCCTATTCTGATAAATGCGGATACTGTAGAGAGTGTCTATCTTATTGGAACAGCTATTATGGCTGTACGAAATTTATAAGGAAATTTTGAGATATTTGATATATTTTTTATTTTTAAATAGACATAGTAGAAAATAATTTGCAAAATACCCCTAATGCCTTAATTTTATAGAAGTAAAATATAAAAGGAGGTCTCATGGATTTGCAAAATATCTGGAATAAAATTCTGGAAATGGTTATCTTATACGGTCCCAAATTAGTCGTAGCTATTTTAACTCTGGTTATTGGTCTATGGATTATCAATATATTAATAAAGATAGTTTTCAAAAGTCTTTCAAAACAAAATGTAGATGTCACCTTAATGAACTTCCTCAGAAGTATATTAAGTCTTGGTTTAAAGATACTTCTCTGGATTACTGTAATTTCGATGCTTGGAATAAAGATGACATCGTTCGTCGCTATTCTGGGTGCAGCTGGTTTAGCTGTTGGTTTGGCATTACAGGGAAGTTTATCAAACTTTGCAGGTGGTGTTCTTATTATGTTATTCAAGCCTTACAAGGTGGGAGATTATATAGATGCTGCCGGTCATGCGGGGACTGTTAATACAATACAGGTGTTTAATACTATCTTGAAAACACCCGACAACAAGACAATTGTAATTCCCAATGGTACATTATCTAACAGCAGTATTACAAATTATTCAGCAGAATCACAAAGGCGTGTAGATCTCAGCTTTGGTATTGGTTATGGTGATGATATC
>CAYYLA010000141.1:7179-7445 GCA_964441785.1 uncultured Candidatus Cloacimonadota bacterium
ATAGAAGCAGATGAAAGAGTGCTTAAAGATCCTGCACCACAAGTTGCTGTTTCTGAATTAGCTGATAGCTCGGTTAATTTTGTATTCAGAGTATGGGTAAAAGCTGAGAATTACTGGGGTGTTTTCTTTGATATGCAGGAGAAAGTAAAATTGGAATTTGATTCTAATGATATCTCTATTCCTTTCCCTCAAACAGATGTACACCTTTACACTCATTAACAGATAATAGATAATAAAGGGGATGAGAATTTTCTCATCCCCCTTTT
>CAYYLA010000142.1:0-7434 GCA_964441785.1 uncultured Candidatus Cloacimonadota bacterium
TCAATCAGTTTATCTAAAAACAAATTAGTTTCTCTTTGCTTGATCCGTTCACTCCTCAATTGATCAATCATCTTATTATATACCCTAACCAATTGATCTGTATCTTTATACCCTGTTGGAAGTAGCTTCATACTAAAATCTTTATCTTTGAGATTTTCAAGACCTTCACTTAACAAATCAACAGGTCTACTATATTGAATTAAAAAATTAACTCCCACTGCAAAAGAAATGAGCAAAATTAATTCCCCAACAATGAATATAAACGGATGAGTACTTAAAACAAATATCAGCAATATCAGATTAATAAGGTGCAAAAACAACAGATATATTATGAATTTGGATTTTATTTTCATAATTCGATTGAATATTTTTCAATGCGTCTATAGAGAGCTGCTCTACTCATACCAAGTGATTTTGCAATCATCGACATATTTTTTTTGTAATGTACACTAGCTTTTTTAATCATGGCAATTTCGATTTCCTCTAGTGTCATAAGCCCGACCTCTGGTAGTTTTCTTTTACTCTCTTTCACTGGAACATCCTGTTGCTGTTTTATCAGATTTTCCGTATTGATAAGATTACTTCTATTAGTTAAAATTGCTCGTTCAAGTAAATTCTTAAGTTGCCGAACATTACCTGGCCAACGTTGATATTTTAACCAGTTTACGGCATT
Source organism: uncultured Candidatus Cloacimonadota bacterium (assembly GCA_964441785.1). Classification (GTDB taxonomy): domain Bacteria; phylum Cloacimonadota; class Cloacimonadia; order Cloacimonadales; family TCS61; genus CAYYLA01. The sequence goes on from CAYYLA010000142.1 coordinate 674, forward strand.
AGAATCTATCACCAATCCCGGTTTCTGGTATATTTCACGATATCTCGAAAGAAAATGATCTACCATAAGTGGAATATCGTTCACACGTTTTCGCAACGGTGGTATTGTTAGTGAAATGAGATTAATTCTGTAGAATAAATCCTCGCGAAAGTTTCCGTTTTCAACTTCCTTGCTAAGTTTTCTATTGGTTGCCGAAATAACTCTGATATCAACTTGTTTAGCCAAACTCGATCCCAATGACTCAAAAGTCTTATCCTGAAGAACTCGCAATAATTTAACCTGGTTCCCTGGATTTACTTCTCCAATTTCATCAAGAAATATTGTACCTTTATCAGCAGTTTCAAAACGACCTTTTCTATCAAATTGAGCATCAGTAAAAGCACCTTTTTTATGTCCAAACATCTCGCTCTCGAATAAAGCCGTGGGGATACCACCAAGATTAACCTTAACAAATGGTTCATTTTTCCGAAGGCTATTTCGATGAATAGCTTCAGCCAGTAATTCTTTACCTGTCCCACTTTCACCCATTATTAAAACAGAAGCATCTGTCTTACTAACCTGTCCTAAAGTCTGCAATATTCTAAGGACCTCTGGATCTTTACTGATAAACATATCAAAATCATATAAATCATCAAGTTCTTCTCTAGACAAATGATCATTTGTAATGATGTCCGATTTGATTTTTAGAACTGTTTTAATAGAATTAATTAGATTATCATTTTTCCATGGTTTTGTGACAAAATCAGCAGCACCATTTTTCATACCTTCTACAGCTAACTCTATTGATCCCCAAGCAGTTATCAGAATTACTGGAACAAGTGGTAAAACTGATTTTAATCTCGTTAAAAACTCTATCCCTTCAACTCCAGAGGTTTCTCTGGAAAAATTCATATCCAGAAGAATGAGATCTACCTTCTCCTCTTTGAGAATATCTTCTGCTTCTGTTGGGTTGATAGCACAAAGTGTACAAAAATCCTTTTGCTTTAAAAGAAAATCCAGAGAAGAGCGAACAGCAAAATCATCATCAATAATCAAAATCTTTATCAAAACATCCTCCATTGAAAATATTTATCTGCTATGATTACTCTGTCAACTATAACAAATATTCATCCCGACTCGGGTTCAACTCCGATTTTGTTTATTTCGGATACAAATCAACCTGAGTCGGGTTGATTAAGAAAAAATCACAATTGCTCATTCATCATGAAGAGCCAGTGATGGATCGATTCTTGTAGCTTTTCTAGCTGGATAGAACGTGCAGATAAACGTTATCAAATAGATCAGAATAATTGAGCTGACAAATGCCAGGATATAACTTATCGTTTCTACTCCTGGAAAAACCTTAAGAACCCAGAATTGGACAGTAAAGAAAGATCCTAACAATAAACCACTGGTAGCAACAACCATTGATTCCAGGTTAACCATTTTGTAAATCTCTCCCGCAGATGATCCTAAAGCTCTTCTTAATCCTATCTCCGGAGTTCTTTTACTTGTCTGATACCAGAATATGCCAAATAAACCCAAAGCAACATTAAGCAAAAGGAATACAGAAATAGTTCCACTTATCAAAGGAAGAGAAAGAGATTGGATCTCTGCAGAACCTTTTATCTCTTCTAATGAGCGAACCCTGATTGTCCAATTTGGTGTTAAACGTGATATTTCCTTTGCTATCTCTTGTTCGAACTCAATAGAAACACCTGGTTTTAATTTGAACAGAATCCTGAAAGACATTGATTCAGGATCTATCATATTGGATTTTTCAGGGGTGAAATAGGTCCAACGAAAGACTATTGGATTGTCATTTGCAAACCTGCTGCCATTTCTGAAATAATCTATCTCGCCTACAACTTGAACAGTTTCATCTCCAACCTTTAGATATTCTCCAATTGGTGATTTATCTTCAAAAAGAATCTCTCTTGCTTTTTTATTTATTATAACCGGTTCTTTGCCTATCATAGCTCGATCACCATCATCAAACCATCGACCTGCTACAAGATTAACACCCATTAATTCAGCGAAATCATTGCCAGCAAAATAATTTCTACACTCTTTATAATTATCTTCATATTGGTAACCTCTTCCTGAATAAGCACTGGGAACAAAGATATAGCTACGCGAATAGGAGAAATTCTCAATCTCATCAAGATTCCTGAGATAGTTGTCTATTTTGTTCATATTATCATGGATATCATTTATGCTTGAATCTTTCCAGTCAGGTGCAATATAAGAAACATTTTCATATTCATAACCAATCGGTTTAAAATAGTTTACCAATGCACCAGAAAGAAATGTATTGGCTAAAAAGAGCACAATAAAAGATAAGGTGATACCTAAAGTGGTCATAAAATTCTTCTTTCTGCGCTTCCAGATCAGCTTGATTATCATCTTAATCATTTTCTCCTCCAGTAATGGCTTCTGCCGGTTGCAGTCTAGACATCTTAACAGCAGGATAAACACCAGAGATAAGTCCAAAAATCAGGGCAATTATCATACTAAAAGCAAATACCCTATAGTTTATTACAAGGGTTGTATCGGGGATCAAATTGCTACTGTTCAGAATTGTTAGAATCATTTGAGAAACAATTAAACTTATCACACCCCCGATTATTGTAATGATAACATTTTCGAGCAAAAACTGCCAAGTCAGATGTATGGAGGAAGCCCCAAAAGCCTTTCGGACTCCAATCTCTTCTGCACGTTCCATTATCCTTGAGCTATTGATATTTGCTAAGTTAATAGCAGGTAGAAGCAGAAAGAGCAAAATCAAACCATAAATTATCATCATAAAAGGCTTGAGATTATCATCTTCTTTACGAAACATCTGCCGGGCCAATGCCTCTTGATAGGTAGAAGCATTGGTTAAAAGCTCCTTGAATCTATAGGCTTTCAGGTCGATAGTACTGATTTTACTCAAGAATTCAGCTTTAATCTCAGGAAAATCTCTCTTTGATTTTGCCAAGAGCGAAGCATACCAACCGGGGAAAGTACCAAACATATCTGTACCAGTAAGATACTCCGGGTAATGCGTGTTGGGGATCCAAATGTCAGCATAAGGATTAATTCGTAAGATAGATACATTTTCAACAATACCTATAATTCTAAAGCGATCTTCCCCCAACATCATATACTCATTTATGCAGTCTTCTTTATCAAAATATTGTTCCCAAATTTTTTCATTGATAACAGCAACAGGTTCAACATTATCAACATCGTTCTTGGAATAAGGCCCACCTTGTAGGAAGTTAAATGTGTTGATTTTCCAAAATTCACTATCTGCATATTTATAAGCAAGGTCTATCTTTTTATCATTATGATAGATACTCATTACGTTGTGATAAGAGGATACTGATATTATCTCTGGAGTTTCAAGAGTTTTAACATAATGCCTGAAAAAATATGGACCAAATAACGGACCAGAAGTGTTACCACCATTTTCCATAGTTATCAACCCCATGGTTACAGATAGTGTCCTGTCAAGGTTCTTCTCCGGCATAACATCACCCACACTAAAATCAACAATTGTTGATAGGATTATCAAGAATAGAAGGGTCAGACTGATTCCTGCCAGATTGATAAAGGTAAAGAGTTTGTTTTTTGCCATTACCTTAAATACTGTAATCAAATAGTTCTTCAGCATCTATCCCTCCCCTATCCAATTTGATTACCATCAAACAATCGTACAATACGCTGTGTCTGTTTTGCTAATTGTTCATCATGTGTTACCATTACAATTGTGGTTCGTTCTTCTTCGTTCAAATTGGTTAAGATGTTCATGATTTCGGCACCCATATGTGAATCAAGATTTCCGGTAGGTTCATCTGCCAGAATAATTTCTGGTTGTCCCACAATTGCCCGAGCAATAGCGACACGTTGCCTTTGTCCACCTGATAATTGATTTGGATAATGTTTAGTCCTGGCACTAAGTCCAACCTTTTCTAATGCAGCCAGAGCTCTTTGTTTTCGTTCGCTGGCACTCATATATCGGTAAATAAGTGGAAGCTCAACATTATCTTTCACAGAAAGATCATTTATCAAATGAAAACTCTGAAAGATAAATCCTATGGTTTTGTTCCTGAAACGGGCAATTTTAAGATCCCCAAATTTATCAATTCGCTGATCAGCAATTACAATCTCTCCTCTGGTTGGTTTTGCCAATAATCCCATAATATTCAAAAGAGTAGTTTTACCACAACCGGATGGTCCCATTATACTTAAAAACTCTCCTTTTTCAACAGTTAGATTGATTGACTTCAGGGCTGTTGTTTCAATGGTACTTGTTTTGTAGACTTTGTCTATTTGATCTAATTTTATCATATTAATTTCCTCCTTATTAGTTATCATAAATTGCTCCTGAAGTATATTCCATTAAACTTCGTAATTGATCTTCAGGAATTAACATTGATTTTGCATCATAGCTCACCAAAATATGGTGACATCTGTTTAATAACATTGAGTTTTTTATGGCAACCTGGAAGAGAGGTATTACAAACGAAAGCATCCAGTACTCATGAAAACAAACTAAACTCACTTTTACCATAAATCCAAATCCTTCAAAAAAATATATATGTGCTAATTTTTCCGACGAACATGTTACTCCTTGTGCATATTCATCTTAAATTCTTCTACGATTTCCGCTGAGACCCAATATGACATTCCATCATTCCCAACAAAAAATATAAACATTCCATCCGGGCTTATTCTTGGTTGGTTTCCATCCATCTTTAGTTTTTCTCCTAAATCAAAAGGTTTAGACCATTGGTTTTCTTCATTCAAAAAGCTTACATAAATTGAAAAAATCCTCGGGTTTGTTGACCCTCTTGGATGGATTCGTGCAAATATCATATAGTCATTATCAGGTGATATTGCAGGTCCAAAAACGGCTTCATCAAACTCATCATTATTAAAAATAATTTCTGGTTTTAAGTATTTCCCATCAGAGAATTTTGAACAATAAATACCACTTGTTTTATCTACTCCGCGCAATGATCCACCAAAATAGATGTTCTTATCCTTATCAATTGAAAATTGCCAATGAACAGAATACTTGTTGAAAACAGTGTCAAGAAGAGCAGGTTCAGACCAACCATTCCTTTCTTTATCAACAAAATAGAATCTTTCCTTCTGATCCCATCCCTGGTCTTTTTTCAAGTGTGCCTGAAAATACAATCGTTGATCTTGATAATCATAAAAGGGGCTTCTATGACTATATTCAGGTCCTAGAAAAGATATCTCTTCAGGGGTTGACCACATTCCTTTTTCCAGTTTTGTATAAATCATCCCACCATTCCAATTAAAAGTACTATCATTAGAATTTGGTGTCCAGAAAGCCTCTGAGAGGTCAGAATTAAATGTTACATTTGCATAAACTCGATGCTTTGTACTGACAATACCGGGTGCGAAAATTTCAGGGATTTCGTCAGGTAAGGATTGACCAAAATATTCAAAAGAAGATTGAGGTAAATCTGCTTGTTGTGAAAATACTTGAATTGTAAGCATTATACTTAAACAAAAAATCACTAACGTTCTTTTCATGTTACCATCCCTTTTTTTCTTCTTATCTTTGATTATATTGATGTAACATCACGATAATAAGCCATCATAAATTCTACATTTCAAACTATCTCTTATTAATGAACAATTTTAATCTTCTCTCTATTTCTAAAGGTTACAACATCAGAGATGATTACCCGTTCACCTGGTTCTAATCCTTCAACTATCTCTATCCAATCCAGATTGGTCTCCCCTACTTTGATCTCTCTTCTTTCTGCCCAATTACCCTTTATTACGAAGACTTGTTGAAATCCTGCTCCATTAATAAAGGGCCCATTTTTTATTCGTTTTACGCTTTTTCTACTATTTGTAATCACATAGACATCTACTTTTTGATTTGATCTGAGAACATCAACCTGCTCATTATTAAAATCAACATAAAATTTTACTGTTCCAGATTGGATAGTTGGATCAATACTGATAATTCTTCCAGAAAGTTGATGTTCATCAAATTTAACAATAACTGGATTACCAATAAATAATCTATTCAGATGAACATCAGAAATCTTTGTTTCCACTTTAAAGCTGTTCAGGTTAGATACTTTTGCTACAATCTCTCCCTTCTGCACAGTTGAACCAATATTATCATTTATCCAGGTTAGCACACCTTTGTTTCTGGAATAACATTTTGTTAATCTCAGAATTCGTTTTTTTTCTTCGATCTTATCTGTTTGGATTTTCAATCGAAGATCCAGTTCCGCTAATTCAGAATCCTGGAATTCAATATGATTATTAATCCGTTTTTGAAGCTGTTTTTTCTCCAATTCCTGAATCTGTAAATCTAATATTGCTTTCTCATAAATTGCTTTTGCACCACCACCGTTTTTGTAAATTATCTCCTGATTCTCCAAATTCTTTTCTAGTGATTGGATTCTCAGATTTTTGATATCTAATTGTGATTGGTAATCTAACAGATTCATCTCATTACGTATCCGTAATTTTTCCCTGGAATTCTCTGTTAACAGATATTCATTTCTCAATTGTTGAATCTCCATTTCTACATCTAGACTATTAAGTTTCAGAATTGGATCTCCAGACTTAATATCACTTCCAATTTTGTAATAAACTGAATCAATTGTTGTAAAATAAGGTGATGTAATCTGCTGTTCCTGCTTTGGAACAACACTGCCAAAACCAGTTATTGTGCCTTCAATATACCCTATCTCAACCTCTGCTGAACGAATTCTTTCTGCACTTACTTTTGTTGTTAA
>CAYYLA010000143.1:0-7413 GCA_964441785.1 uncultured Candidatus Cloacimonadota bacterium
GCAGCATTTATTGCAAGATAGCTCACCGTTGTAATAGCAATTAGAAGTGTAATCAAACCAGATAGCACAAAATATTCAATTTTTAGATCAACTTTATAAGCAAAATTCTCCAACCAACTATTCATAATGAGGTAACCAATTGGCCAGGCAACAATATTGGCCAACACAACCCACTTGGTGAATTGTTTTAATAAGATTGAAACAATACTGGTTACCGATGCACCCAAAACTTTGCGAACTCCAATTTCCTTAGTCTTCTGCTCTGCTGTGAAAGCGGCCAGTCCAAACAACCCAAGACAGGCAATGAAGATTGTTAAAGCTGCAAAAATCGTAAAGAATATCCCAGTTCTTTGTTCTGTTCTGTGCAAATTATCGAAGAAAGAGTCCATAAAGAAATATTCAAAAGGTTGATCACCTGAGAACTCGTTCCATTTAGTCTTTATGAAACTCAAGGTTGATTCTATATCCTGTGGCTGAATACGAACAGCTAAATAACGATCCCAAGCTGATCCTGGTGCCAATAAAATTACCGGATCAATTTCTTGATGTAGAGAGGATATATGAAAATCTTCAACAACCCCAATTATAGTTAAATCACTGTCTGAGTTCGGTATCAGAATTTTCCTACCAACAGGATCACAATAGCCCATAAGCTTCGCTGTTGTTGAATTAATAACAACGCTATTTTCATCTGTTTGCATATCTGCTGAGAAATAGCGACCAGAAAGTAATTTTATTCCCATTGCACCTAGATAATCATAATCTCCGCATAACAATGTGAGATCTAATAGCTCTTCAACTGGTGAATTTTCGGATCTGAAACTTTGGCCACTAGCTACTGTACCTGGGATATGATAAGTAGCACTAGCATATTGAATAGATGGATTTGCCAGTAATTCGTCCTTAAATGTACTTAGATTATCTCCAATTGTGTTTGCTCGGTCTATAATCAGAAGTTGTTCTTTATTAAAACCCAGTTTTTTAGATTTCAAATAATTTACCTGGTTATATGCAATAATTGTGCAAAGGATTACAATTATAGAAACAGAGAATTGAAATAGAACCAGTATATTACGGAAGATAGTTTTACTCTTACCACTAAACAAACTACCTTTAAGCACAGTTAAAATTCTGAAAGAAGCTAATGAGACAGCTGAATACCCACCAGACATTAAACCAACAATAACTACCATTAGTAAAAGTATTGGGATGGTAGCAATTCCTGCAAAATTAAGATTGAGTGATTTTTCTGTAAAATTATTGAAGTAAGGTAAAAGAACCTCTATTAAGCCAATGGCGATAAGCATAGCGCAAGATGTTATTATCATTGACTCTAACAAGAATTGACGAATAAGGCTTCTTTTACTTGAGCCAAAAACCTTGCGCAATCCAATCTCTTTTGCTCTTATATTGGAACGGGCTGTTGTAAGGTTCATGAAGTTAATACAAGCTATGAATAAAATGAAGAAACCAATTACAGCGAAAAGATACACATAGCGAATATCGCCAAGTTTACCAACACTATCGTTTGATCTGCTACGAAGATAAACATCTTTAAGAGGAGTAGCATAATAGCCGGCTCTGTTCCCAAGTGCTTCCCATTCGTCTCTCTCCATGCCAACAACTTGTGCAAAAGAGGCTTCCTTTTTGCTTCGAACCATCTCATTTATCTTTGGGAGTACTGTTTCAATATCTGAACCTTCTCTTATTTTAAAATAGGTAAAAAGATAATTGCTCCACCAGGATTCATCTGTTGCTCCTCTGGTAGAGATTAAAGATGCAAGCATATCAAAATGCCAATGGCTATTATCTGGCCAAGCCTCAACAACTCCCACTACTTCAAAATCCCAATCACCATCAAAGCTAAGGGTTTTGCCTATTGGATCAGCATCTTTAAAATATTTCTTTGCACTTTCCTGGGTAATTACAATAGTATTCTTTCGAGTTAAAAGATCGGTTGGATCACCAGAAATTATAGGAATAGTAAATACATTAAAGATTGTTGAATCAGCATAGAATATACCATTTTCCAAGAAGCTTATATCTTTTTCTTTATAAGTGACCAGTTTATTTACAGCAGGTTGAAAACGAACAGCACTTTCTATTTCCGGAATCTCAGCCATCATAGTTGGTGCAAAAGGAGGATGGCATCTAACAACACGACCTTCTTGGTCACCAACCTTAAAATCACGACCAGCAATAAAAATTCGATCTGCATCTTTGTGGAAATTATCAAAACTCAATTCATCCTGAATCCATAATAGAATTAGAATACTACAGGCAATCCCAATTGCTAAGCCAATGATGTTAATTGCAGAAAACCCTTTGTGCCGAATTATGTTCCTTAAGGCTATTTTAAAATAATTTTTTATCATATCACTACCCTTTTGATTTTTCCAATTATTGTAGCAATTGATATACCAATGACTTAAACTATTTGATAGCATAGCGTTAAATTATGAGTATAAAATCAATGTTGTCCGAATTAAGCCTTTTATGTCCGGTGACGGTCGTTTTTACATTTGAGAAATAAGATGATGTATCTGAATATCTGCAATTAAAACAAACTTTAGAAAATAGATAATCAAACAAATCAAGAATATTTGGCAAAATAGACAAACTACATCAGATTGGTTAAAAGCTGATTATACAATTACTGTTTAAAATCTCAACGATATTTTGATCTACCAAAGATATTAAATCAAAAAAACATAGAAGCTCCTCCAAAAGGTGGAACTTCTATGAATATCATATTTTAACAACGTAAAGTTGCTTACTGCTTACTATCTTCCCCTAACTACCTTTCCTTCTGCTATAACAGCTGTTGGAAAAGCACCCAGATGGAGAGGATTTTTATCCCAGACAACCAGAGAAGCCCATTTGCCAACCTCTACTGATCCAACGATATCCTCTATTCCCAGGATTTCGGCATTCTTCCTGGTCACAAGATTAATAGCTTCTGTCTCAGACATACCGTGAATCATGAAGAATTTCAGTGAATCTCGAAGAGCAATCGTATGAATCACAGGATGGTCGGTCATCAAACCATAGGTGGCCTTAGATTTCATAAGTAGAGCAGTATTCTGATAAAACGCATTCTTCAATTCGACCTTGTATCCAACACTGCCTAAAGGACCGTAAACTATTGGGATATTATTCTCAGCGAGTTTATCAAAGGTCTCTTGATGAAAAACATCACCTGTATGATCTGCTGTTGCTTTGATCTTGTATTTCTTCACCAACTTTATCAGATAGGCTACATCATCATCTTTGTGGACGTGTATCTTGGCTGTTTTCTTACCTGATAAAAGTTCCAGATAAGCCTCTTCCTCACTGCTGAATTCCAATTTGAATTCCTCTTCCACATTGATTAATTTACGATCATATTCTTTCTGATCAATCTCCTTTTTACTCAAATCCTTCTTCAGTTTGTCGATTTTATTCTCTTTTTTCAACAGCTCTTTTTTCTCTTTACGTATAACCTCATCAAGTTTCTTTTCCAGCATGGCATACACACCCATCCTGGTATTAGGACGTGTACCTTTCCAACCATCTGTAGAACGAGGATTATACCCAAGAGCCATTTTAAAACCATAATCCTTTACCAATGCTTCGTCTACACTGGAAGCAAAGTTCCTGATAATTTTTGCTCTTCCACCAATCAGATTTCCACTTCCGGGTACAATACAACTGTAAAGGATACCGAAGTCTACAGCATCCTTAAAGGCCCTATCATCAAAATAGATACTGTTCATAGGATCATTCAATGGATTAAACTGACTTATATGATCATTTGTTTCACCCTCTTGCCAGGGTTCCCCTTCCCTATCCATACCGATATGACTGTGGGCATCGATGAATCCTGGTGTTACAATACCCTGGAAATCAAAACCTTGCTCCTGATCTGTTACCGCTGTAATTTTTCCAGCTTCGATTGTAATAAATTTGTCTTGATATTTATTGATACCATCATACAACACATCCGCTTTAATTATAATTTTATTACCCATTATCTCCTCCTGGGGTTTATTTTGTTCCGATGAAAAAGAGAACTGATGCAGGAGCAAATCCAACATCATCAAGTCTTTTTGATAATTCCTCGCCCTCTTGCTTCAATGATTCATAATCATCATGACATTTAATTCTGTCAACATAGGGATCAATCACACCCTTATATCGACTTATAAAATCAGGATCTTTTGGATTTTCTATTGGATAGGCATACTCAAAAATAGTTAAATCGTTGCATTGAAGCTTTTCAACAAGATCAATCAGTTCCCCACGGGTATAGGTTTTATTGTGAACGATGCCAAGTCTTGTATCAATTTCACCCCACCAATGATGCATTAAAACATGGGTTTTTTGCGTCTCTTCCTGGTCCTCATCGCAATGCATTTCGCTAACAATAATTAATCCAGATGGTTTTAGAATACGCTTCATCTCATCAAGAATTTTTTCCGGTTCTTCAAAGTGGTGAAGAGAGTTTGAGAGTGTAACTATATCAAATGATTCATCTTCAAATGATAAATTATATGCATCTCCAACCTGATATGTCACTTTATCATCTTTATTCGATTTCTGAGCAAATTCGATTGACTTTTCGGAGTTATCAATCCCGATTATTGATTCATAATCCTTAAGTGCCTGCTGCAGAAATTGAATAAATTCTCCGCGACCAGTTGCTATATCGAGTATTCTTCCTCCCGAAATGGTCTTCATGTGTTCCGCAAGTTTTTCTAATGATTTAATTATCATCTATGTCTCCTCAATGAAATATTTTCCTATCCAATTTGCAACATCCATACCAAGAGGCTATCTATCATTATTGCAGTACGATACTTTGATACAGATCATTATTTTCTTGTTCGTAAAGGGTCAATCATGTTCGGTAATGGTCATCTTTATCAAAGAAAAGAGAAAATCATACTAACAAAAAGATAGTTATCAACTAAAAGCACTGGACAAATTAGCGCCAGATATCATAAATTTTAATGAGAGAAAAAATAAATCGGTTAACAGGGGAGAATATATGAAAAAAATCATTTTATTTATAATTTTAGTTCTATTTCTGGTTAGTTGTGAAGGCTCCACCTCATCCAAAGAGAGCTATAGTGAAGCACCTCAGATTCAAGGAGAGACGTTCTGGTGGAATGATATCGTTTTCTATGAAATATTTGTGCGTAGCTTTTATGATAGTGATGGTGATGGGATAGGCGATCTTCAAGGTATAATCGCAAAATTAGATTATCTTAACGATGGTAATCCTGCGACAACAGATGATCTTGGCATTGGTGGTATATGGCTGATGCCGATTAGTCAATCACCCAGTTATCATGGTTATGATGTGATAGATTACAAAGAAATAGAGAGTGATTACGGAACCAATGAAGATTTTCTGGAATTGATGGATCAATGTCATCAGAGAGGTATCAAGGTAATAGTCGATTATGTTATGAATCACTCATCCAATCAGCATCCCTGGTTTATGGAGTCATCCAATGAAGAAGAGCCATACAAAGATTTTTATCTTTGGCGAGATGATGATCCCGGTTATACTCAACCCTGGGGAGGTACCTATCATGTCTGGCACCCCCATAATAACGGCAAATATTTTTATGGAGTTTTCTGGGGTGGGATGCCTGATTTGAACTACAATAATCCCGCAGTGAAAGATACAATGTTTGCTATCGCAGATTACTGGTTAAACACAATGCAGGCAGATGGATTCCGCTGTGATGCAGTAAAATATATCTATGAAGATGAGGGTAATCTTGAAAATCTTGAAGCGACCTATCAATTCTGGTCAGATTTTCATAATCATTATAAGGGAATAAATCCCGATGCAATGGCAGTTGGAGAAGCCTGGGATGCTACTGAAATCGTTTTGAACTACGTTGATAACAAATTTGATTTTTGCTTCGAATTCAATCTTGCTCAGTATATATTTTCGGCAGTAACAACCAACTCTCCATCCTATATTAGAACAAAAATGTCTGAGATAAAGGAGCTTTATCCCTATCATCAGTATGGAACATTTTTAACAAACCACGATCAAAACAGAATTTTCTCGACCTTAGTTGAAAATGAGGCCAATAACAAACTGGCTGCAGCTACTTATTTAACATTACCGGGAATTCCCTTTGTTTATTATGGAGAAGAGATTGGAATGCTGGGTACAAAACCGGATGAGAATATACGCCGTCCGATGCAGTGGGATAGTGGGACAAATGCAGGATTTAGCAGTGGTACTCCCTGGCACAATATCAACAGTAATTACGGGGACTACAACGTGGCAGAAGAGCAGAGTGATCCAAACTCTATCTGGAGTTGTTATAATAAACTGATACAGATACGCAACAATGAACCCGCTCTCACCAAGGGCACTTATCAAGGTATCAATAGTTCCAATAACTCGGTTTTTGCATACATCAGGGAATATGAGGGTGATGGAATTGTTGTTGTTCATAATTTCTCCAATTCCAATAAGGCTGATATTGCTCTGGATGTAGTGTCATCCAACCTGTTCCCGGGTAATTATAATGTTATGGATTTAATGAACACCAATCAGGAAATTCAATCACTTGAGATCTTACCAGAAGGTGCAATAGAAGGTTGGATAGCGATACCTGAGCTGCCTGCCAAGAGTAGTATTATTCTTAAATTGATAAAAAATTAATGGCCGGAGTTAATCGACATTACCGGGAGATCAAAACAGCATTGCGGAAAAAGCCAATGCCTGATCCATATTTCACAGGAAAATATTCCTTTTCACCATATATGGCTTGCGAACATGCCTGTAAATATTGTGATGGACGAGCAGAACGATATTACGTCGAAGGAGATTACGAGAAGGATATCGTAATTCGTAGCAATCTACCTGTAATTTTGGAGAAAGAGTTACAGAGGGTAAAAGAGATTGGACCGGTTTCAGTGGGATCAGGAATCAGCGACCCATATCAACCGGTAGAACGGCAAGAAAAGCTTATGCAACAGTGTGGAAAACTTTTATTAAAAGCAGAATTACCTGCGGTTATATTAACAAAATCTGCCTTGGTAAAACGAGATATCGATATCTGGAGCAAAATCAATAGCAAAAAAGGTGTTCTTCTGATGATATCAATCACTACACTTAATGATAAGATTCGTACCATCTTCGAGCCTGGAGCATCATCAGTTGAAGAACGATTGGATACCATTGCGTCATTTAAAAAGGCAGGTATTTCCGTAGGTGCTTTTTTAATGCCTTTTCTTCCAGGTATCACCGATGTCTCAAAGGATATTGAAGCGTTGATTATTAAGTTGAAATCCCTGGGAATAGATTTCATTCTTCCTGGTGGTTTAACCCTCCGTCCCGGCAGACAAAAAGCAGTGTATCTGAATCTTATTGAAAAGAGATATCCCCATTTGATGGAT
>CAYYLA010000144.1:0-7356 GCA_964441785.1 uncultured Candidatus Cloacimonadota bacterium
TAATTGCTATTGGTTCATATTCAGCGGTCAGTGCCCAGAAATCATCCCAGGTATCCTGATAATCTACCTCCAGATCACCCTGATAATTTGTTTGATTGGGAAAGAAAGAGTAGATATCATAACCAAGCCCCTCCCAGTCAGCTCCGATCCAGCCATCAGGATTTAAATCAGGATCCTGGCTGAACTGTGAAATCATATAACCTGTAGGTGACCAATAACCAGTCACCATAATATTAGGCAGGGTATGGGCAGATATTAGAACAATCAAAAATATGGAAATCAAAAATCCTTTTTTCATAAGCATCTCCTTTGGAAAAAATTAGATGAAAAGGTGTTTTCCTTTGTCAAATGATTTCTATAGCAAGTCAGTTTATCAAAATTTACAGGTTGACAAATCTTTCGTAATTGGTCATTTCGCATTATTAAATTCTGGAGGTTCTGTAGGTATCCAGTTGGTGATATCCAAGATTACATGAAAAAAAAGAAAGCTAAAATTTTGCAGGAAAAAACGAAAGAAATATCGATAAAAGAGCACGTATTTAAAAGTCTTATTTTAATAATTGGGGTTACTGCATTTTTTATGGCGTTATATTTCTTTGTACCGTCATATAACAACCTGTTTAAGAACAAGATATACGAGAACAGCAAATATATTATCAAGCATAAAAATTACAGTTTGGATAAGAAATACAGTAGTCGTTTAGGTAAAGATTATTCCTTTATTCAATATGTAAAAAAGAGTGTAGACGAAGATGCAATAATTTTATTTCCAACTCGCGAATATTTTAAGGATAGCGTATTTAATACAAAAGGATCATGGGGTGTTAAGGATCCAACCTGGGTTACCTATTTTCTTTATCCAAGAATTGTTATCAATGACGATTGGAAGCAGACGCATCCCGATTTATATGAGAATTACACACATGTTTTTGCTTTAAATGGGTGGGGTTTTGATAAAGTAGGTTTTAACCTTTCAAGAACAAACAAACCTATGGTAATCCCTAGATATAGGAGTGATAAACATTGACGATACTGACATTTTTCTTAATCATTTTTAGTGGCTATCTTTTACTGAACACAGTCAGCAGGAAGAAAAACAGGATTTTGCTGATGGGGTTATCATATCCCGTCGGTATGGGGATTTCCTCATTATTCATGTTTGGATTAGACCTGGCTGGAATAAGCATTACTGTTACATCTGTTAATATTTTTAATTTATTGTTAATACTTTTTTTGTTAATTTTGAATAGGCACAAAATATTGTTTTTTATCAAAGAAAAGCAATTTAGAATACGTATTAGCAGGATAGATTTACGATCAGTAAATTATTTCTGGTGGTTCATGCTGATATTATTGATAATAATCGTTGGTGCAAATGTTATGCGGAATAGTTATTGGCCGGTATATACTTATGATTCCGTTGCCGGATATGATCTATCGGCAAAGATTATTTCTGCAGAAGGGAAGCTAATAACCTCACTTTTCGATCATGGCATTAACTTAAAAAGAGGAGTTTACCCGCCACTTTCTTCAACAGCTTTTGCTATCCCATATATGCTTGGAATGGAGTCTTCAAAGTTGACAATGAGCTTTTTTTATATCTCATTACTCCTTTCATTTTATGGATTTCTTCTACAATATGTTAATAAAACCAATGCACTATTTTTCTCGCTTTTACTTGCAATAACGCCAGAATTGTTTGGGTACAGCGTCTTGTCTAATACCAATATGCCAAGTGTAATTTATATTGGTATTGGTGGTTTATTCTTTTGCAGGTGGTTTGAAGAGAGAGCCTTATCCGATTGTATTATTGCAGGTTTGTTGCTTGGATTTAATGTGTGGCTTCGTAGCGATGGAATCGTGTTTAACATAGCAGTTTTCTTAATTCTTTTATTTGATTTTATGAAGCTTAAAACAATTAAACCCTTATTAATAATGTCTTTTTTGATGTTAACGCCATTTATCATCTGGAATCTATATCTCAGGTTTAATCTGGGAATAGTAACAGACAGGTTTGTTGATAAAATGTTCTGGGATCCAACTCGATTAAGGATTATTGGGGCTTATCTAAACAGAATAATTTTTTCTATTAATCTTTGGGGACTTAATTGCTGCTTATTTCTTGTGGCTTTGATTGTGAATTTTAAAAAGTTGAAATCAAAAAAAGTTATTGTACCAATATTTTATTTACTATCGTTGTTTCTTTATCTAATTGTTTTCTATCATCTTGATCCAATAAAGCAGGATCCCATTCAATCTATGATGAATAACTCATTTCGTCGGGGTTATATGGTTTACATGCCATTGTTTCTTTTCTATGCCGCAGACAAAACTATATTTACAAAGTTGTTTGATAGGATAAACCAGCTTTCTCATGGGAACAGTTTAGCTAAATGAAACTATCAATATTGATGCCTGTTTATAATGAAGAATCGTCGCTGAAAGGGATTTTATCCAAGATTTTGACTGTAGATCTTGAGAAAGAGATCATAATTGTTAATGATGCTTCTACAGATTCTACTGCTGATATTCTAAAGGAATATGCCAACACTGAAGAGATAATGATCATAAATCACGATAAAAACCTTGGTAAGGGCAGGGCAATTCGAACAGCAATATCAAAGATGACTGGGAATATAGCAATTATCCAGGACGGTGATTTGGAGTATGATCCTGAGGATTATTATAGATTGATTGAACCAATCGCAAAGGGGCAGCAGAAAGTTGTATATGGATCTCGCATCTTGAACAAGAATAACGGAATGTCCTATCGTAGTTTTTATTGGGGTGGACGATTGGTTACAATTATTACTAATTTATTGTATGGCTTAAGATTAACAGATGAACCAACCTGTTATAAAGTGTTCGATGCAGAATTATTAAAGTCGCTACCTTTGAAGTGTGAAGGTTTCGAATTTTGTCCCGAGGTTACAGCCCGGATAGCAAAACGAAAAATACCAATCCTGGAGTTACCAATAAACTATTATCCTCGGAAGGTTGAAGAGGGAAAGAAAATTACCTGGTTAGATGGATTAGAGGCAGTTGCAACCTTAGTTAAATACAGGTTTTATAATGGGTAATTTTAAGAAATTTCTCTTCTATCTTATTGTAGGGGGCACTGCTGCAATTGTTGACTGGTCGATATTCTATATATTGGTTTACCTGTTAAATATTCAATATCTCATCGCCGGAATTACAGGATTTATAATTGCAACCTTTGTGAATTTCCTGATGGGGAAAAAACTTGTTTTTAAGGAAGGGGCACCCTGCTCTACCCAAGCAGAAATTATACAGATATATCTAGTTAGTTTAATTGGATTAGGTATCCATTCTGCAATTCTCTACTGCTCTGTTGAGTATCTGCATATCTTTAAAATGGGATCAAAATTAATTGCTACTGCTCTTACGCTGATATGGAATTTCTCAATCCGGATTTTGGTTGTATATAAGAAAAAGTAGATGTTTCTGTAATTAATCTGTTCTCCAAAACCAATTATTATGTAATGATTCTGATCACGTTAAAACATCATACTTTAATTTTTTCTTCATTGAGTAATTCTTATGTCCAGGAGGAAGATCCTCTCTAACAGAGAAGGTTTGGTATCCAAGTTTACTATAAAAGCCTGGAGCCTGGAAATCGGTTGTACCCAAAAAGGCTTTATTGACCCCAAAATCAATTGCTTCTTTTTCAACTGAAAGCATCAGTTCATTTGCCAGGTTTTGTCCGCGATAATCCGGGTCTACCCAAAGTGTGCTGATGTAGAGCCAGCCCCACCCAATATAACCTGAGATCCCAGCAATTAATTGATCATAGTCTTTTACGATAGTTTTAAACATTTTAAATGGTATGTCTCCTAGGACATCATCAAATTCCTTATAGATCGATTTGTTTAATTCAGATAGAAGATTTTGCCTGGCTTCATCGACGAGAATTAACGTAAAACCATCTGGCAATTTGGTATCTTTGGGGGCTTTGTCCAAATGTTTGGATATAAAATTGAATTGATGTCCGGGAGGACGTTCTTCCAAGGTTCCATCAACTCTATATCCACGGTGGAGATAAAAATCAGTCCATTCTGGCGTAAATGCTCTGTGGGAAATATTCATTATCTGATTTTTTGTTGCTTCTTTCTCTATGGCTTCTAGCAGACATGTTCCTAATCCCTGATTGCGATATTCTGGTTTTACCCAAAATTGTTCTGATGATAACCATCCCCAGATGACGCCACCTATGGATCCTGCTGCAATGTTATTGCTTTTATCAAGAATAACAAAATTAACCGGAATATACTTCTGCTTACCAACAACTGACTCGTTAAAAAATCTAAATTTATCTCCGAAGATTTTGCTGTCAGATACATCAATCTGATCATCTCTATATATCTTATATTTGCTATTCATAATTACTCCTTAAGCCAAAATAATTAAGCATGGAAAAATGTCAAAATGAAAAAATTAATATTATTGAATAATTGATATAACACTTATGCATGAATTGTTGAAACAAATAAAAGTGGGGAATTGATTATGAAAAATACAAAAGAGATTATATGTTAACTGGTTTTAATTGATAATCTTCCTTGACATATCACGCTGATTACTTCTTATTTCCAGTAAAAATAATAAACAAGCGGAGGGATAATGGATTTTAAGATTAAGCGTAGTTTTGCTAATTCAGATGTAATAATTGTAGCGGGTTTTGAGCGTGAAGGTATTATTGCTGATATTTCTAAATTGGGGCCAGAAGTCGAAAGCTTTACTCAAGCTCTGAAAAAGGATAAAACCTGGGAATGGGGATTTGGTAACTTCAGATCGGTTGATATTGCGAAAGGAAAAGGATTCAAGAAGGTTTTGCTACTTGGTCTTGGGAAGAAAAAAGAACTCAATGATGACAAATTGAAAAAGGCTGTTGCAAAAATTCTACGTTCAATTAAGTTCCCCGGGAAACCAATGGTTGCAATAATCTTGGATAGCATTAATGGCCATGATAATTTGCAATCTACAGTTTATGCTATAGCTGAATCGGCATATTTAACTACCTACGAATTTGTGAAATACAATTCAGACTGGAAGGATAAAACAATTAAAGAAATCCAGATAATAACAAATAGAAATTCATCTCTTTTTGATGATGTTATAAGAAAAGCAGAAAATGTAGCTAAAGCGACAAATTTTGCCCGGGATTTGATCAATGAACCTGCCAACGTCATCACACCTGTTACACTGGCAGAAGAAGCTGTTAAAGCTGGTGAAGAATTCGGTTTTGAAACAGAGATCAAAACAAAAGAAACGATCAAAGAATTAGGTATGAAAGCCTATCTTCAGGTTGCTAAAGGCTCGGTTATTCCACCGATGCTCATCATTATGCGCTATGTTGGTGATCCTGAAAGTGATGAGATTCTTGGTCTTGTTGGCAAAGGTTTGACCTACGATAGCGGTGGATATTCTATCAAACCAACCAGCAGCATGATGAACATGAAATGCGATATGGGTGGTGCTGCTGCAGTGATTGGCGCTATATCTGCAATCGCATCCAATAAGGAAAAAATAAATGTTACAGCAGTTGTGGCTGCCTGTGAGAATATGCTCTCGGGCTCTGCTTACAGACCTGGTGATATTATCGGCTCAATGGGTGGGAAGTATATCGAGGTTGTTAATACCGATGCCGAGGGACGTTTAACGCTCATTGATGCTGTAACCTATGCCCAACAGAATGAAAAGGTGACTAAGATTATCGACATTGCAACCTTAACCGGTGGCGCTATGGTTGCGCTGGGAACGGTTCGATCTGCTGTTATCGCTAACAATGATCGTTTCTATAAGAAGCTGGAAAAGGCTGCTGATGCCTCTGGTGAGAAGATCTGGCGCATGCCTGCAGATGATGAGTATAAAGAATTGATCAAATCCGATATTGCTGATCTGAAAAATTCAGGGGGCAGGGGTGCCTCAATGGTAACGGCCGGTCTCTTTGTTGGCGAGTTTATCAAGGATATCCCCTGGATGCATATTGATATTGCCGGAAAAGCTCTGGCAACTAAGGCGAATTATTATCATCCCAAAGGTGGAACAGCTATTGGTGCCAGATTGCTCTATTATCTAACTAAAGAATTATAGAAAATTATAACATAATAACACCTCGGTTATGTCATATATCGGGGTGTTTTTTTAGGTTGGATGTTTAAACATGGCGTGTTTAACTGATATTCTTGAGGGTTTATGCAAAAGAAATTGGTGCATATAATATTTTTCATGATGTGTGTATCAATTGGTAAAGCTGAAATAATTAATATTCCTGCTGATTTCCAATTGATCCAAACAGGTATTGAAAATGCTGCTGATGGTGACACTATTCTAATAGAGCAGGGCATCTATCATGAAAATATTAATTTTAACAGCAAATCAATTACACTTGGATCAAAATATCTAACAACGCAGGATTCATCTTTTATCGTGAATACAATTATTGATGGTTCTGCTCAAGGATCGGTAGTAATTCTAGAAAATGTCATTGATGCTGATGCGGTATTGTGTGGATTAACAATCCAAAATGGTTATAATGCCCATGGAGGTGGGATTTTCTGCCATAATTCTCATTTTATTATGTCGGATGTGGTGTTGAAGGAATGCAATGCAATAGATCAGGGAGGTGCATTTTATTGTAGTAATTCAAGTATACACATTGTTAATAGTATAATCAGTAATAACGGGATAGAATTTGGATTAGGGATATTTTATTGCATAAATTCTGAGATACCAATGAATAATTTACAAATTAATGATAACTTTTCCTGGGATAGTGGCTGCGTTGCAATTTTCGATTCTGATATTTCAATTACTAATTCAACATTTGAAAATAACTATAATGAAATGATGGGTGCTGCCTTATCATTGGATAATGTTAGTGGCAGTATTGAAGGCTGTTTGTTTAATAATAATGAGACTTCAGCTCTGGATGCAGGAGGTATCTGGATTGAACAATCGGAAATTGATATCATGGATTGTAACATTACAAACAATATTGCACCTATGGGGAGTGCTCTGTCAATCCAATTTGGCTCTAACGTTAGTTTGAGCAATTCAGTAATATCTGGCAATAATAGTGGATCTATCTATACATGTGAAACGATTTTGTGTTCTGATTCATATGTGAATATTGATGATTGTTTAATAGAGAATAATTTGGGGGGTATCAATATACATTCGGGAGAAATTATTCTAAATAACAGTGATTTGATTAATACCAATTCTCATGCATTAGTCTGTAATTCAGCTTCAGTGATGGTTGATAGTTGCCTTTTTAGCATCATCATGTAGGTCTTTGCAGAGGTGCCTGCTGCGGAAAGGAGTCTCCGGCAC
>CAYYLA010000145.1:0-7347 GCA_964441785.1 uncultured Candidatus Cloacimonadota bacterium
TTTACTTCGTGAAAATCAAGGTAATCCTGTAATCCTTCTTAATCATGGTTCAGACTTCTTAATAAGCTTGTTATTATGCACTCGCTTAAATTGCAGACTCTTAGCTCCGAAATTTATTAGCAACCCAATCTCCATATCGTAGGCTTCAAGGTAGTTCATGGCTTGAGCCAGGTGTACGTCTTCCATTTGTATTAATGCTTTTATCTCTACCATTATGGCTCCTTCTACAAAGAAGTCCACTCGCCGTTTACCAATGTCGTACCCTTTGTAATGTATTGACATCTCTTTTTCTCGTTGATGCTGTATGCCCTGCAGATTCATCTCTATAGATAGCGCTCGTTGATAGATAACCTCCTGAAAGCCGTTACCCAATTGACGATGCACCTCCATGGCTGCTCCGATGATTGCATGGGTGAGCTCTTCATGCTTCATTGGTTTACTCCTTTGTCTGGGACCTTGATTTTCTTGATTGGCTTGATTGCCATGATTCATTGTCTCAACCTTGATTCTCTTGATTGGCTTGATTACCATGATTGCTTGATTACCATGATTGGCTTGATGGTTTTGTTTACTTCGTGAAAATCAAGGTAATCCTGTAATCCTTCTTAATCATGGTTCAGACGTATTTTTCCGGTTAACAGTTCCTGCATCATTCCCTGTTTTATAAAGGATTTTCGGCGATTTTCTTTTCCAGAGTTTAGATAAGTTCATCGGTATCGGTAGTTGAAAATGGACAAACTAAGGTCGTTCATAAATATTTCGTTCTCCTTCATCAATTGGTTCCTTCTTAAATGGGAATGGAGAATTTGTCTAGTCCTAAAATAGTAGACACATTTTATTCCTTCTTGTCCACTAATCTTTTAGGCGGATTCAAATCTTTCATTATTCATTATTCATTGCTAAGTATTTCTTCCTACTTCCTGTTAAATACAAGCACATCGTGCACAACAAAACAAATCCTCCAATATTTGTTTGGAGGTAACTATGGCAAAAAACAAAGATTTCAACCATGATGAATTAGAAAGAGTAAAAGCAATAGTAATTTTTTTAAAAAAATCAGCCAAAATCTCGATTTATTGTACAAAAATTTCTTTTTTCCTGAATTTTTATAACAAAAGTTATCAATTTTGTAGATATTTTTAAGATTTTTGTGTAGAATTTATTAAGAAATCTAAATAAAATTAATAAAATTGACATAATTCTCAGAATTTTAAATTATAATTTCTGTATTAATATAGAATTATATTTCCATGGAGGAAAAATGAAAAATAATATAAAGTTTCATAATTACTATATCAAGCCTAAGGTTCCGGGAAAATTGGAACAACTACAGGAAATGGCTCAAAATGTCTGGTCAACCTGGGATACGGAAGCCTATCAATTATTCAGCCGAATAGATCCAACCTTATTTAGAGAATTCAATCATAATCCGGTAAAACTGTTGCAGATGATTCCGGAATCACGTCTGGAGAAATTGGCACAGGAGAAAGGCTTTTTATATGAAATGCGTTCTGTCTATAAAAAATTTAAACATTACTTGAGCTTCACAGGGCACTATTTTGATGATGAAGGGAAGAAACATGATTTTGCCAAGGATTTCACCATCGCCTATTTCAGTATGGAATACGGATTACACGAATCGTTACCTATCTATTCAGGTGGATTAGGCATTCTCTCGGGAGATCATCTGAAAGCTGCATCTGATCTTGGTTTACCACTTATTGGTTTTGGGTTGCTTTATCGAAATGGATATTTTTCTCAGTCAATTAATCTTGATGGCATGCAGGAAGAAATTTATGAAGAAAATGAATGGTATTCGAAACCAATCAGAATCATCAAAGACGAAAACAACAATGATCTTACCTTACGTATCAATCTGCGTGGTGAAGATATTTACATGAAGGTGTGGTGTATAGATGTAGGTAAGATTCCACTATATCTATTGGATACCAATCTTGAGATCAATAAACCCCATTACAGAAAAATCACGGATTACCTTTATGATGCTGATAAGGATACGCGAATTCTTCAGGAGATTATTCTGGCATTTGGATCACTAGAATTGATAGATCGACTAGAGATTAATCCTTCGGTATATCACATGAACGAAGGTCATTCCGCATTCCTGATCCTTCGCAGGTTAAGAAAATATATTAATGAAGATAATTTCAGTTTCGAAGAAGCTTCTGATTTGATCCGAACAAGTTCTGTGTTTACAACGCATACACCTGTTCCGGCCGGGAATGAGAAATTTGATGTAAAACTTGTCCATCATTATCTTGAAGATGAGGTTAATGCTCTTCACATGGATTTTGATTCCTTTTTGCCTCTGGCACAGGTTCAGGGAGAGGATCTTTTCTCATTACCTGCACTGGCAATCAGATTTTCACATTATATAAATGGAGTATCCAAACTGCATAGCGAAGTATCACAGCAAATGTGGCACTCAATCTATCCAGATCTTCACGAGAAAGAGATGCCCATTGATTCAATCACCAACGGTGTTCATGTTCAAAGTTGGATAAGTAGACGTATGACGCGTCTTTTCGATCGTTATATGGGTTCGGATTATCGTCATAAGGCAGAAGATCCTGAGATTTGGGAGAATATCCTGTCTATCCCCGATAATGAGGTTTGGGAAGCACATCAGGCCCGAAAATCTCAGATGATTACTTTTGTAAGAAATCGTCTGAAAAAATCAATCATGCACAAAGGCTCCAGTGATTCCTTAAGCAAATTCAACAGCATGTTGGATCGAGACAAATTAATAATAGGATTTGCCAGACGTTATGCAACCTACAAGCGCGGTACTCTGATACTTCAGGACAAGGAACGTTTATTAAAACTTCTTCGCAATGAGCGTCAACCAGTACAATTTATCTTTGCTGGTAAAGCACATCCAGCAGATGATAAAGGCAAGGCAATGATCAAAGAACTGATAGATTTTGCCAGAGAAAACAATGTGGAAGATCGATTTGTCTTTATCGAGAATTACGATATCAACATTGCCCGTCACATTGTCCAGGGTGTTGATGTGTGGCTCAATAATCCTATCAAACCAAATGAAGCAAGTGGAACATCCGGTATGAAAGCAGGAATGAATGGTGTACTTAATTTCAGCATTCTTGATGGCTGGTGGCCAGAGTGTTTTAATGGTAGTAACGGTTTGTCTATAGACACCGGCGAGGAGGTGGAAAATCCAACCTTGCGAGACAAATTGGAAGCCAATGAAATATATGATATCCTGGAGAATGATATCCTCCCATTATACTATGATAAAGATCAGAATGGACTTTCTAATGGTTGGGTAAAAAAAATGAAGAACTCCATTTATGACGTTGGCAAGGGATTTAACCTTCATAGAATGTTGCGTGATTATATTGATAAATTCTATCTACCTGAGCACGATTTGATAAAACAACTGGCATCAGACGATTTTAGCAAACTACATGAAATTCAAAACGTGAAAACCGAAATTGAAGATAGCTGGCATAAGATAAAGCCGTTGGATTATCATTTTAATACACCGGAAAACAGGGTGGTAAACAGTGGTGATACACTTGTTTGTGAAGCAAGGATCGAGATTAATGGTGCAAAGATGGATCTCTTTGATGTCGAGATCTTCCGGATTGATGACTTTGATCAAATTAAAACGCAAACATTGAAACTCCAGAAAGAAGAGAATAATATCGCCTTCTATAAAGGATCATTTAAACTCAATGGAACTGGCAAGCTTGGCTTCAATATCAGGATAAAACCTAAGGGACTTTGTTGTAAAGCATTCAACAATAAGATCAACTGGTTCCTCAAATAAAAGGATAGAAGGATGAAGAATTTGTTTAGTGATTCCTCCTATGGCATACTACTTAACCAGAAAGCAGATAAAAAATTCAAACTTGTTGAAGAATTCTCTTTGACCAGCGGGAAGCTTTATCGCGAGAATCCGATGATTTTTGGTGAAATCGTATCCCGGATAAATGCTGAAGAAAATCGCTCTCTCAGTCCCGCAGAATTAAACGGCATCACCTTGATAACGACGGCAGTCCAAATTGTGTTATTCAATTTCTGGCAGTCTCAAAGCAGCAATATGAATAGTAAACTACAACAGGCATTAGTCGACACCTTTGGTTCCTATCATCTCGATAATCTTAATCAGCAGTATGAGAACAGCTTTACTTTGATAGATAATGATTCTGCCAAAACGCAATATTATCCTGAACTTATTACAACCTGGTTAACCAATCAAAACAATGCTTTCCGCAATTATACCTTACTCTTTTCTGACAAAGAGTTGGAGCAGGATATTCCCTATCAAAGCATAATGAAAAAGATAGAGTCGTTTTTCGATCGTGATGAATATGCAGATAACGGTGCTGAAAACATAATCGAGCGTTTACGCAAACCCGCTCTTCTTTATCCCGATTCAATTGAGTCCCAACTACAATATATCAGGGAAAGCTGGCATGATTTACCTGAGGATTTTCTTTCAATTATTTTAACCGGATTGGATAAATTCAAAGAAGAGCAGATCTTTAATTGGGGTGGACCGGGTCCAGTTGAAACCCTGC
Organism: uncultured Candidatus Cloacimonadota bacterium; assembly: GCA_964441785.1. GTDB lineage: Bacteria > Cloacimonadota > Cloacimonadia > Cloacimonadales > TCS61 > CAYYLA01. The sequence goes on from CAYYLA010000145.1 coordinate 4,569, forward strand.
GTTTTGATTATGGTGAAGACGAATATGAGCGGTTCTCTGAGGATTCGGATTGGATGCCGCATCTGGTTTTGCTGGCTAAAAGCACCTATGTCTGGTTGGATCAATTAAGCAAAAAATACAATCACTCCATTAACAGGTTGGATGAGATACCGGAAGAGGAGCTATTAGAACTATCTAAGCGAGGTTTTACCGGAATCTGGTTTATTGGATTATGGGAACGCAGCGAAGCATCACGTCGTGTAAAGCACATGATGGGTAATCACGAAGCAATCGCCTCTGCCTATAGTTTACACGATTATGCCATCGCTTATGCACTTGGAGGAGAGGAAGCATTGCAAACACTTCGTTATAAGGCATCTAAATACAATCTACGGATTGGATGCGATATGGTACCAAATCATACCGGTCTCGATTCCAAATGGATGAAAGAACACCCCGAGTGGTATTTGCAAATCCCCTATCAGCCCTATCCAAACTACAGTTTTAACAGCGAAGATCTTTCTTCGGATGCAGAGTTTTCCGTCCATATCGAGGATCATTACTTTGATAAAACAGACGCCTCGGTGGTGTTTAAATATTACAGTCACAGAGATAAACAAACCAGATATATCTACCATGGTAATGATGGAACCGGTATACCCTGGAATGATACAGCACAATTGAATTATCTTCTACCGGAAGTGCGTGAAGCTATTATCAACATGATCATCTCCATTGCGAAAACATTCCCCATTATCCGATTTGATGCTGCTATGACTTTGGCTAAAAAACATATTCAGCGCTTATGGTTCCCAGAACCAGGTTCAGGCGGTGATATCCCGACACGAAGTGATTTTGGATTGACCAAAGCCGAATTTGATCAACACATGCCAATTGAATTCTGGCGTGAGGTTGTTGATCGTGTTGCAGAAGAAGCTCCAAACACATTGTTACTGGCAGAAGCCTTCTGGATGATGGAGGGTTATTTTGTGCGAACCCTGGGTATGCACCGGGTTTATAATAGCGCTTTCATGCATATGCTGAAGGATGAGGATAATGCCAAATACCGCCAATCTATCTTCAATATTATCGAATTTAATCCGCAGATTCTTAAACGATTTGTGAATTTTATGAGCAATCCCGACGAGGAAACGGCGATTGATCAGTTTGGTACCGATGATAAATATTTTGGTGTCTGTATTGTAATGGCAACCATGCCGGGTTTACCGATGTTCGCCCATGGTCAGATCGAAGGTTTTACCGAAAAATATGGGATGGAATTTAACAAAGCTCGTTTGGATGAAACAGTTAATAAATATCTGGTAGAACGACATGAACGCGAGATTTTTCCACTTCTAAGGAAACGCATAATCTTCTCCGAAGTGGATAATTTTCTGCTCTTCGATTTCCAATCAGTTCATAATTATGTTGATGAAAATGTGTTTGTATATAGTAATAACAATAACGGACAATTCTCTCTCGTCGCGTATCATAATAAATTTGCCGAAACAAAAGGATATGTGCGATTTGCCAACACAACCAGACCAGCAGGTGATGCACGCGAATGGTTTCAAACCACATTGGCCGCTGCTATGGGTATTGAAGAACTTCATGATAGATACATACTCTTTGATGATGCAATATCCAGATTAACCTATATCAGAAGGGTTGAACAGATACGTCAGGAAGGACTTTATCTTGAACTTGGTGCTTTTAAATATAATGTTTTCATCAATCTGAGAATTGTAGAAGATCATGACGGAAAACTCAACCAATTGCATGATTATTTGAATGGATCAGGAACAAGTAACTTGGATTATTCACTGAAACAGATCAAATTAGAGCCATTTATTAAGGAATTTCTGGATTATGTTTCTCCAATGATTCTGCAAACACTTCTTGAGCCAGAGCAGAAAATTAATCCTTCCTTTTTCAAAGAGCTGAATTTCAGAGCAGAAAAATTTCTTGAATTTGCTGGAGATTTCACGGAATCGGATGCTAATATCATTGAAAATCATATAGATACAGGATTAAGGTTAATCCGATCTCATTTTTTGAATAAGAATATTCCTTTAGAAAAGATGACGTTTTATGTAGCATTGGAGAAGACAGCCTTTATCCAAAAACATCTGCTTTTTGATAAACCCAATACCTGGGTAGATGATTTACTTATCAAAGAAACATTACAAGAAATCCCTGAATACAATTCTCCATTATTGGATATTCTCCAGCCCCTGGTAACATTCCGCAATCGCTTCTGTTGTGATAAGTTCTCGTTGGGAAAAGCAATATTTCAGCTATTTACTGATAAAGATATCAAACAATTCCTTGAAGTTCATACATTTGAAGACACGCTCTGGTTTTCTAAAGAGAGGATGGATACGTTGATAGAAATGATAGATACAATATCCTATGCACTTGCTCCATCAGCTGATTTTGATCGAAGAGGAGTTAATACACGGATCAGACTGTTGAATAAAGCTGCAGTTAAATCCAATTATAGATTTTTGGATTTTATCGAGATTTTGAAAGAATAGGAAAAAGACTACCACAAAGGCGAGGAGCGCACTGCGAAGGACGAGGCAAAAGAAAAAAGAAATCCTCCTTCGCCAAGGCTACGGAGGATCTGCGAAAAGAAAAAAGCGGTTTAAGAAAAAGTGTGCATGATAGAGTAACTGCTTGTGATTTATTAAGGTTAACACCACTGGATAAATTTTGATTTAAACATTGTGAGAAATATTTTTGTACAAGCGACGAAAATCATCGTCGCCTTCTTTTTTCGAAAATGAAAAATCATTGA
>CAYYLA010000146.1:0-4281 GCA_964441785.1 uncultured Candidatus Cloacimonadota bacterium
TGATCAGTAAAAGAATAAGGAGGATAATTACTTTCATAGGTAAAAAAAGAGTGCTTCACATTCTAAGATCAAATATGAAGCACTGGATAATAATTATTTTCCGAGAGTTGCAACCATTACTGCTTTAATGGTGTGCATACGGTTTTCAGCTTCATCAAAAACAACAGATGCAGGTGATTCGAAAACTTCATCAGTAACTTCCATTTCAGGAAGACCAAATTTTTCTTCGATCTCTTTACCAATCTTTGTATCTGCATTGTGGAATGATGGTAAGCAGTGCATGAAGATAGCATTCTTGTTTCCTGTTTTGTCCATCATAGCTTTGTTTACCTGATATGGTTTCAGTAGATTAATTCTCTGTTCCCATACTTCTGGAGCTTCACCCATAGATACCCAAACGTCTGTGTAGATTACATCTGCATCTTTAACGCCAGCATCAACATCAGCAGTGATAGTGATTTTAGCTCAGGTTTCTTTTGCAATAGCTTTACATTGTTCGATAAGCTCGCCCTCTGGTTGTACTTCAACTGGAGCTACGATTCTGATATCCATTCCTAATTTAGCTCCACCCACGAGAAGTGAATTACCCATATTGTTTCTACCATCTCCAACGTAAACGAAAACCATTTTATCAAAAGGTTTTTTAAGATGTTCTTTAGCTGTAAGGAAATCAGCAAGAACCTGAGTTGGATGGAATTCAGTTGTGAGACCATTCCATACTGGAACACCAGCGTGTGCGCCTAGTTCTTCAACGATATCCTGACCGAAGCCACGATATTCAATACCATCATACATTCTGCCAAGAACGCGTGCAGTATCTTTCATGGTCTCTTTGTTACCGATCTGGCTACCTGATGGTCCAAGATATGTTACATGAGCACCTTGATCGTATGCTGCTACTTCGAAAGCACAACGTGTTCTGGTTGAAGATTTTTCGAAGATAAGGGCGATGTTTTTTCCATCTAACAATTTCTGTTCTGTTCCGCTATATTTAGCTTTTTTAAGGTCTTGAGAAAGATCAATAAGGAAGTTGATTTCTTTTGGAGTGAAATCTAATAATTTTAAAAAGTTTCTGTTTCTAAGATTATATGCCATGCTAATCTCCTTTAATCTATTTTGGGCAACGAAATTAACTGTAGTTTATTAGGCAATATTTTTTTAATCCAGAGGTGAAATTTTGTGATTGAATTGGTTTAGTTGAAGGATTGGTTGAAACAGTTTAAATGGTTGAACTGGTAGAGTCGTTGAAATCAGTGATTCAGGGTAAGATGTTTTGATGAAAAAAATCAGGAACCCCTATTGAGGTTCCTGATAATTAATCTATATTTGCTAATAATCTGATGATTATTTAAGTAATACAACCTTTTGACTAACAGTTGTAGAAGCAGTGTTCATCTTAACAAAATAGATACCACTGGCAGCATTACCGCTGTTATCATCTTTACCATTCCAATTGAAGCTGGCTTGTGAAACAACCTGATTATCTACAAGAGTTTTCACCAATTGACCTTTAACATTATAGATACCCAAAGTAACAGGCAGATTTTTATCAGTATCAGTAAGTTGAAGAGCGATATTTGTTTCAGGATTAAATGGATTAGGATAGATATTAAGAGCTGAAACTGTTACTGGAACAATTTCTTCATCATCACTATCTACGTATTCCCAGAATCCTTCACCACCGAAAGCACCCATATCGTTTCTGGTTCCGTCTTCATCGTTGTAAGCTGCATCAGGATTACCAGCGTCAATACATGGGGATCCTGTATCTAATTGCCAATATGCTTCATAACCATTATACTCAGGTCCACTACCTTCGGTAGGTAAAATGAACATAGGATCAGCATCAATATTGCCTTCACCAGTATTACCACCGGAAATACATGAGTATGTTACTGTAGGATAACCACCAATAGCGTTGGTGATATTACCTTCATGGATAATGATGGAATTATGAATTTCTGTTCCGGATGAATTGAAACTGAAAATCTCACAACTGGATGAAAGGTTATTAGCTAATGTATTATTAATAGTATATGGTGCAGAATTTGATTTAAAACTAAATGCACCAGCCAAGGCAGTTGCTCCACCATTGTTAACAATAATGTTATTTGAAATGGTAGGGCTTGCTCCGATAGTACTGATACCACCAGTTAGATTGGTAGAACTATTGTTGGCAATTACATTTTTATGGATAAGCACTGTGTCGGATGCAGAAATTTCAAAAGCAACACCATGATTACCTGTTGATGAATTATTGATAATCATGCTTTCTATGATATCAAGCTTACCATTATTTTGGATGGTAATAGCTGCTCCCTCAACATGTGAGATTTCACAATTACGAATGATAGTACCAGTTTCATTGGCACTGAATAAGAAGCCAGCCCAGTTATCTTCAGCAGTGAATTTAACCATGTCTCCACCCGAAGCATCAGCAGCAAGAATACCATGAACCTCAATGCTTTTTTCACTATCAATCATGATTTCTGTTCCTGGTTCTATCGTTAATGTATTATCTGGAGCAATAACCAGATTATCGGTTATTTGATAAGGACCAAAGTCTGTAGACCATGTACCTGCAACAGAACCGGATACATTTGTTGGATCTGAAACAGTAATATAATCTGTCATGGTGACGTCAGCTGTATTAAGAGCATCTGTTACGGTCAATGTAACGGTGTATGTTCCTGGAACTGTATATTCATAATATGGATTTTCAATAGTTGAATCAATTGTACCATCACCATCAAGATCCCATTCCCAGGTTAATACATCACCATCAGGTGAACTTGAGATACTATTGAACTGAACACCAAGTGTTGGAGGACCTTGAATTACATTTGATGAAAAAGCTGAGAATAAAACAAAATTATCTATTGCTTCCTGTAATGGAGTTGGAATACCATAAACACTGTTTGATGAGTAATAGAGTTCATTTTGAGGTCCAATAATAATAAAATAAGGGATAGATCCAGGTCCATAATCCCAATAATCTGATCCTATACCTGATGAATAATAGTGGGTGTGTGAAGCTCCCCAATTGGTTTCTGACAAGTAATAACATTGTTCTTGATCTGCATTTTCCCACTGGGTCTGATACGTCGGCGCCGCCGATACGCAACCAGGTCAACCAGTACCTCCCCAGAAAATCACAACCGCTTTTCCAGCTGCAGTTAATCCGTAAACAGATTGTGTTGCTCCGGTGTTGTCTGTCCAAGAGAAATCATCAACAATATCACCAACAACAAATGTACCAAAAAGCATAGAGCACATCCATGCGAAAACTAAAATTAATGCTAATTTTCTCATCTCTTATCTCCTTCTTTTTTGCAAAGTATATTTACCTTACTCTTTTGAATCTATAATCTATCGATATACTATTATATCGAATTAAATATCTAAAAGTACAACGCTATTTCATCAGGATTTATCCAATAAAATGCTTTTTCCTTTTATTTCATCAGGATCATTTTTCTGGTTAAATTCTTGCTTACACCATCTAATCTATAGAAATAAATACCGCTGGTAACAGAATTTCCATTATTATCTTTTCCATTCCAGGTTACGGAACCGGATCCATTCTCTACTGTAAGATTAGCAAAGGTTTTAACCAATTGACCTCTTACGTTATAAATCTCGAGGGATGCATTATTGATCTCATCCTGAGATAAATTGTAAAAAATTGTTGTAACAGGATTAAATGGATTTGGAATATTCTGATTTAAAGCTATAGGTTTGGTAATAATTTCATTTTCATCAGAATCGGTTGATACACCAAACCAGTTGATGATATTACTCATAACCAGGTTTCTATCATCTGCATTGTCGATAGCTTCATAACCAAAAGCAAAATAGACTATTTTTGCATCTGAACCTGGATGTGTTGCCTGGATAGCTCCTGCTGAAGTTGCATTGTAGAAGAGTATCTCAGTTGCTGCATCATCATAAGCTTCTATTATACTTGGATATTGCTGATTGTCGGCTCCATCTCCACCTGCAATATGCAATGAAACACCATCCCAGAGAGGATCACCTGCTAAACCGGTGAGATCAAGAAGACTCGCATTATCAGATACATAACTGGCATGCATATAATTATTGTAAAAGGCTACATCGGTGTTGTCGTCACTGTCATTAAGATCCCAGCCAATATCCTGTCCACTGAAGAAGATATTTTTACCTGCATCAATCCATGCTTCAACAAAAGCTCGATCTGTTTCATCCAGTGATGGGAAACTCCAACCAACATTCCAGATAAGATTATCAAAATGCTCCATT
>CAYYLA010000146.1:4304-7328 GCA_964441785.1 uncultured Candidatus Cloacimonadota bacterium
GATCATTTGATCTATTGAATGTACCATAACTGAGATTGTTTACACCCAGCGCACTGATGAAATAATCTTCAAAATCTTCGCCACAATCATCATCTACAATGATTACATCTGTATCTGTTGAGATATATGTGAAAGGAATAATCAATGTTTCGGCATTCTCGTTAGTAACCTCGAAATGATACTTGATCATACCTGGTCCACCTGGCTCTATCTGAGCATGATAATTATGATAATCACCAGTTCCAAGGGTTACGTCATGCCAGAGAATAAAACAAACCTCTTCATCACAAAATCCCAGATATGTTCCTTCAGGTCCTTCATCTAAAACAACACTGACACGATATGTGGCAGATGCACCCGGGTTATAAACAGTGAAAAATTCACCTTCATACAATTCATCTGATGGCCCAAATTGTGTCATCTCAAAGGGCACAATTCCTCGTACCCAATATTCTGGTTTTGCATATGTGTTGTCGGAATTTAAAATTTCTTTATCAGTGTATTGGACAAATACGACCGCCTGAAGATTTTCAGTATTCCAGGATGGATCTATTTCAAAGGATTGTTGACCTGAATAAACCTGATTTGCACCTGACAAAGAGAATGTTTCAAGAACAATATCGCGAGTCATGTGGGTATATTCCGCTGTTACATTGTCCTCCACAAGAACGAATTTCAAGGTAGCGTCAGTAAGGTCATAATCAGGGTCTATCATTGTTACATCTGCCCAGATTGTTCCATTGTTTGTATCAAAGAAGGTGATTGTTACATCTATTGGAGCAGGTTTGTAGTAGAATTTTTCAGTTGCAGCCAGGAAGGGAGCTCCTGTTTCTATTACATCACCACCGCCACCAACATTTTCTGTTCCATTGAACCAGGTGTCTGGATATCCTGAAACACTATAAAAATCTATTGCTGCATCAATTTCAGCTGTACCATAATCTCCGGATGATGCATAATAACGAATACTGGAAAACTCACCAAAATTGTAATTTTCGTGTACTACATCAAGGCCTGCATAGGCATCAGGACAATATCCACACCATGTTGCAGTCATATTTTCCGCTACGATAGTTGTTGGACGATAATTAATCTCCGCATTTAATCCAACCAGCAGAGAAATTATAAAGAATATCATCATTATTTTTTTCATATTACCTCCTAATTTGCTTTATACTTTCCTAATATTTTACTTAACTAATATCATCTTATGAGATGATTGTTTACCTTGAGATGCCAGTTGTGAGAAATAGATACCACTAGGTACATTCTTTCCATCATTATCTTTGCCATCCCAGATGATCGTATTTTTCCCTGTTTCTAATCCGTTAAATCGTCGAACTTCCTGTCCTTTGATATTGAAGATTATTAATGACTCCTCTGCTCCTTCGGTGAGATTGTATTCGATAAACGTAGTAGGATTAAAGGGGTTTGGATAATTCCCAATGATAGCGTCAACCTCAGGTGTAAGTTCGTTGTCATCACTGTCACTACCAATAGTACCTGTTCCATATACCGGGAATAATTGCGTGTCAAACACCTCATTATTATCAGCCATCATAATGATATAATTATCATAAACTATAGCTTCTGTGGGTGTAAAAGTAATATCTAAAGTAAGATCTGAATATGGGGCAACCGTGAACATGCTTTCAATCTCGAAAGATGGTATCGGGAAGATCATCCCTGTCATTGTCTCTTCCCAGTAATTGTGGATTGTGATCTGCTCCGTTACTGATGTTCCCACCGGTACGTCACCAAAATCGACATAATCCGGTTCAAGTGGATCCATTATCAATTCGAAATCACCAATAGCAGCCTGGTGGATTCGTGAACTTTCTTCCGAAAGACTCTGGATGATTGCAACAGCTTTAACATCAGAAATATCCCAGTCATCATCAAGCGTTACAACGTTTTCAAAATGTCCTGTTTCGCCAGCTGTAGTTAAATTGAAATCCTGCTGATCATAAAATCCAACGGTAGAGAAATAAGAATCACTCCAATAATGAGTCAGGATGAAGATGATCTTATTGTCGGTTGTTGTAATATCACCAGTCATTGTAACATCTGCTTCCAGAATCCTTTCACCGCCATCATTAACGCTGATACTTAATTCAATCTCTGCAGGACTTTCCTGATTTACATAAAGGTTGTATCGTCCAAGATAAGATGGATACATATTTGTTCCACCGCCAACAACAGGATATTCTCCTTGAAATTCTGCGTGTGGAATACCATCAACATTATAAAGTGATGATCTTTGTGAATAATGTGGGCTGTTATGTTGATTAGCTTCCCACATCAACGGAACAACATAATCATGGTTCTGTGCAAGATCAAAAAGCCCGGCCCGAGCTCCTGGACAGAAACTTCAAGTGGTTGAAGTAAAAACTTCGCCAACAACATACATCTGTGATGCAAACACGGATGTTAATAATAATAGAAACAAGATAGTAATCTTCGCTTTCATTAATCCTCCTGGAATTTATTTATTAATTTTTTCTAAAACATTAAAAATCATATCTTTTGTGATAACTTCGGGTAAAACAATAGGTTCTTCTTCATTGGGAAGGTAAAAAACATACAACGGAACACCAGCTCTACCAAATTTCCTTAACCACTCATTTATCAAAGGATTTCTGCGGGTATTGTCCCCTTCCAGTAATTTGACACCGTTTTGGACAAAAGCTTCCTCTATGTCGTCTGTCATAAGAACAGTTAATCTGTTACCTTTACATGTTAAACACCACTCCGCATAGAACTCGATAAAGACAGGCTGCTTATTCATCCTGTATTGCTGGAGTAATTCAGGTGAGAAGGTTTCCCAATGCTCGCGATTCACTTCAACTCTTTCCTGGTCAACTTTATCCTGTCCAACAAAATCGAGGGAGTAGATGGCACCGAAAACCAATATAATCAAGGAGATGATGGTCATTATCCATTGTTTTCTTATGGGATATTCCGGCCTGCTGAATCGACCATATAACCAGGCAGAGAATGATAGAATTAACAGGAATACAATTG
>CAYYLA010000147.1:0-290 GCA_964441785.1 uncultured Candidatus Cloacimonadota bacterium
AGCCTCTCCATATCATTGCCTTTCCCAAGTATATTTAACACAAAAGGATGCTTGATTAAACAACAGGCTTCCAATAATAAATCTACACCTTTACCACGAATTATCTGCCCTACATACAATAAATTTGCTGGTTTATGAGCATTATACTTAACCTTTTTTCCACGTGTGATAAAAGGATGTAACGTCCTGATCCGATTCCGTGGGAAACCATTCTTCACCAGATTATCACCCATAAATTCCGATAATACAATAAACCTATCCACCTCTTTAATAGCCTTTAACAATCTGGT
>CAYYLA010000147.1:358-7302 GCA_964441785.1 uncultured Candidatus Cloacimonadota bacterium
ATACCAGAGCACAAAGCACAGAAAATTGGATTAAATGGCCTGTCACAATTTAAGCGGGAGATTGGATAATATTTATGCCTTCTGACACAGTAAAAATCATGATCATGAACCAAAATTATAGTTGGATAGAATTTATTCAGCATCTTTAACAATTTCAGGTTGGATATCTTATGCAGGAAAACGAGATCTATCGGCCCCAGGAGATCATCTAACTCATTTATCCTTTGGTTGTTATAGATAACACTATTTTCAAAAACAGAGGCAAAGAGTTCATCCTCTTTCTCTTTGGATTCAAAAATGCCACAGATTTTAAAATGCTCTTTTTTCAATAAAGCTGCGGTTTGATAGATATATTTCTCTACACCGCCCCAGAATCCAAACTTACTATTTACAAATGCAATTCTCACTAACGTCCCCGATACATTTCAATTACACCAACATAGAATTCGATCAAACGCTCTGTAATGCGCTCCCAGGAATACATCTCACGCACTTCCCTTGCGGAATTATCCAATAACCTCTCCCTCAATTGCGGATCATTTGCCAGACGATTGTACTGCATCATCAGTTGATTCATTGATTCACTCTTGAATAACAATCCGTTATCTCCATCCTTGATCAATGTCTGTAAACCACCCACTTTAGATGCAATAACTGGCAATCCAGCCGCCCAAGCCTCCAGGGCCACAATGCCAAAAGGCTCGTGAACCGATGGTAAAATAAACAGATCTGCAGCTCTATATGCTTTCACAAGATCAGGATTGTCAGCCTTTAATCCCTTGATAAGGGTAACATTGTCACCAAGCCGATTCATTCCAATATATTGATCCATCTCCCTGTAGTAGTTTTCTGCCGTAACTGGCCCAATCAATAAAAGATGTGTATCCTCTCCTTTTCTAAGCAACTCAGCCAATAACTTCAATAACATTAACTGGTTTTTCTGATAGTCGATCCTGCTGACACAGAGAAGAAGTTTGCTGGATGATTTGATATTATAGCGCTCGCGAAAATCACCTGCTTCCAGATTGGAGAATTTATCCACATCAACTCCATTGGGAAGATATACCACCTTCTTATCAGGGAATTTCTTAACTGCAGCCTGATACTCATTGTATCCAACACAGATAATTCCAGAAGCATCATCAAGGAACCGATTATTGCGGAGAAAAACATCAAAAAAGCGACCATAATTGAAGGTCCCCTTCAGTGGTTCTAACATAGCATTTAACTCTGCATCCGGCACCTTATACATACCACCATGAAAGGAGATTACATAGGGTATATCCTTCTTCCGAGCCGCTCGCCTGACAGTATTGGCTATGCGTTGCATGGTATGACAGTGAAAAAGATCACAATTATCCTGTGTTAAAAGATATCGATATAATTTTGGTGCATAAGGATTGCCACCCTTTTTGTCGAGTGCTTTGCGTTTTTCATTGTTCAAATTCAGATATGGATAATAATAGGGAAAACGCTTAATATTCATACCATCAACTGATTCTTCTCCCACCCTGTCTAATGCGGCGGTTGCCAGAATCTCGTTGTCATATCCCAAGCGAGATAACTGCTTCGAGGTATTCCAGACAACGGTCTCTGTCCCTCCCCATTCGGAGAAAACAAAACGCCTGATAATCTGCTCAATCTTTAATTGCATTATTTCAACCCATCGTAATAGTCTTTGTTCCCTTTATAAACAGCATATTTTTGAACCGGTCTATAGACAAAGGAGTATGGAATTTCCTTGATAATCCCACGTTTTAGCAGATAGACCATATCTCTTGCGATTTCAACAATCATCGGTTTAACAAAATGCTTCCAACAGCGCATGTGTTCACCATAAATCTTACCTTCAGCTACACCCTCTCCATGGAATCGTTTAAACACCTCTGGAATCGTGTAATTGTGAGAATGCTCAACCCTGGCGTCAGGTACATAAATCAATTTGTAACCCTGGTTTTTCATCCGCCAGGACCACTCAATATCTTCAGAATATTGAACATCATTATCAAAGGGTTTCTCACGAATTAGATCGGCTGATACAGCACTGGTTGCAAGTGAGAAAAAATGCTTCCAGGTTGCTGAAATTTCTCCTGTACCAAAGGCTCGCTCATGATCTTTTTCTATCAAAGCTCTGGCATCAGGACGTGGTAACTGATTACCAAAAACAGCAGCAACACCTTCTCCGTCCAATGGCTTTATCAAATTGGCCAACCACTCTTTATGCAATGGAATACAATCTGAATTATTAAAAACAATTATCTCTCCCGAGGATAATTCTATTGCCTTATTCAAAACACGACCCGGCACATATTCCGAAGGTTTAATCTGATACGCAATTTTCCTGTTATACTGCTTAACAATCTCCCAGGTTCCATCTGTTGAACCACTATCAACATTAATTAATTCAAAATCCTGAAAGGTTTGATTATTTATCATTTGCAACGTACGCTCGATATATTCAATATCGTTGTAAGATCTTACTATTATGCTAACCTTTGGCATTAGACTCTCCTGTATCAATCCTGATAACTGTTTCGTTTAAATCACTATATCTTTTCAAGCGGAAATCTGCAGAATTCATATAGATAATGTATAAACCCCTTCCGCTTTCATCCTCGATATCCTTCTCTTCATAATGTTGGATAACATCAGTTTTTGAAGGCAATTCCCATGGTGCTCCCTGATCCCAAAATCTTAAATAGATACTGTTGCTAACCTCAATTTCCATCGCTATGGATGTATCAGACTTACTTTGGAGACCATGGCTGATAACATTATTCAAGTATTCATTGATGATTATTTCTACCGAAAAAGCCAGAGCAGCATCATTATATCTTTCTGACACAACAGCCGCACATTCACTACCAACTTCTCCTGTTACATGCAAAACTGAAGCCATATCAAATATTTTTCTATAACTCCCATTATTACAGTCATTTGTAAATTCTAATGCTACCAATGTAAAGTCATCTTCCGTGATATCGTATTTCATATTAACCAATTGTTGTTTAACACGTGAAGGCAAAGTGACACATCTCGAGCCAAGTTCCTCCCTGTTCAGAACCTCAATCAAACCATCAACGCCTAACTGTTCTCCCTCTATATTTTCACACTCAAATATTCCATCCGTATACATTACAAATATAGAATCTGGATCGAAGCTTATTTCATCCTCCTCCTCTGGTAGATAATCCATATCCTCAACCCAACCTATAGGTATTGATCCTGTGTCTTTCAATATTATGGCCTTCCCCGTTTTTTTGCTATATTTAATCATTGATGGATGACCCGCATTAAAATAGCGGATTTTATTTGATTCAACATCTATGACGCAAAGTAATAGCGTCATGTAAACCCCTGATTTAAATACCTCTCGTGTCAGAATTTTATTCAACCTTGTTACAATCTCACATGGCGATGGGATATTCTCTTTTTCATTATTGATTAACATGTTGATTACAGATTTTACAGCCATCATTATCAACGCTGCTTGAACACCATGGCCAGAGATATCAGCAATATATACAATATACTCCGTATCATTAATGGGCACCATATCAAAAAGATCACCACCAATTTTTGATGATGGTGTATAGGTTTGAGATAGAATTAAATCCTTCTCTACATTTATCCATTTGGGTAGTAGATAAGACTGAACAGAGGAAGCTAAATCCAATTCATTAAGCAACGATTTATAGAGATTATTGAATTTCTCTTCACTCTCTTTTCTTTTCAGAGCACTGACAAATGTCTCCCCAATTATCCGTAATAAATTTACAGAATCGTCGGACCATTGTTTATAATCTTTAACTGCATCAAAGCCGATAAATCCGATTAGATTATGCCTGTAATTCAACGGTAATACCAGTAATGATTTGATATCTTGATTCTCTAATATTGATTTCTCGGATGCTGCAGATTCCGGCATATCATCCAATGAGTTCAGCTGAATATTCTTATTTTCACTCAATCTATTGATCCACCAGGGAAAAACATCCAATGGTATATCCTGCAATTGATCCTTCTGACAATCGATCCCAACATTACACCATTCATGAGTATTATCCATAAAACCAGTTTCATTCTTGATGATAAAAACATAACTCCGATCTACCCCGATAAAATCACCAACTACTTCTAACGACGCTACTATCTCTTCATCCACTTTTTCAACTGGGATATTGATAAATCGTGTTGAGACTTTGTTAATTATCTCTTCGAAATCTGCTCTAAATCTTAAAGCATCAATATAACGTTTCCTCTCTGTAGTATCATTAACGGTCATGATGAAATTTGTTAAATCGCCAGTGGAATCAAGCACCGGTGCTATTGATACACCCTCCCAGTAACGTTCTCCATTTTTCCGTTCACTTAAGAATTCCCCCTTCCAGAATTTCCCCTCTTTGATAGCGTCCATGATCCTGACATAATCTTCATCAGCATGAAATTTAGACTCCAATACCATCGGCAATTTTCCACGTTTTTCAATTAATCTATAACCAGTAATTTCTGTATAACGGGGATTCAAAAACTCTATCTGCCCCTTCTCATCAGTAACAATTACAGCCGAACTGCTCTGAGCCACAGCAGTGGATAGCTTCACAACCTCCGTATTGGATAATTCTCTTTCTATAGCCGCTGCTAACGTATCCGCCGCTGTTTTTAAAATCTCTACTTCGATACGCGTCCAGGCTCGCTCCTCTTTACACTCCTCAAAACCAACATATCCCCACCACTCTCGATTTACCATAATGGGAATATAGAGTATCGATTTTATCTCTTGCCTGAGAAGTTCTTCCTGTTCAGCTTTTGATAAAAAACCAATACTCCCCAATACAATCCGACCCTTACTGAATCGTTCAAACCATTTTCCATATACAGGATTATCATCACTTTGTTCAATTTTGTTGTTAGAAAAATTCCCCGAACGTATGTCATTATCACACCATTCATGACGAACTATACTCATTATCCTTTGCTTATCCAACCTCTTTTCGGCAAAGAAAACTCTGCTGGCATTCAGAGCTATACCCAGAATTTTTAAGCTGTCATCTATTACATCGTCCCAACGTGATGATGCCAGAAAACGTCCGGCAGAAAAACTAACAGCCTGTAGCAACATATCCTTTCTATTCAAATCACGCTCTGCATTTTTTATATCTGTGATATCCAACGATGCTCCTCTAAAGCCTGTAACCTGACGATCATCACCGAAGGTTGGAGCTGCACTTACCTTCTGCCAGAAGATAGACCCATCCTTATGGATTACACGATGTTGCAAATTATTGAAGGATCTACCTTCCCGGGAACAATCCTCCAACATCGCTCGTACACGCTGGCGTTCTTCGGCAGGAATGAAACTGAGTACACTCTTCCCAATGAGCTCATTAGAGGTGTACCCAAGAATAGATTTAACCTTCCTCGTCACAAACCTGAATTGAAAAGATCTGTCCACCTCCCAAATATATTCTCCTGCAGCAACTGCAACATCCCGAAAACGCCGCTCACTCTCCTGAAGCATATTAGAGGTAAATTTATGACGCTCTACCTCCTCGTTTAACCTGTCATTGTTTTTGCGTAACTGACGGTTAATCTTGTATGATTTGTCCCGTGCGGATTTCACAATTATCATCAGAATAATCGTTAGAAGTGTATATATTAAATAAGTAATTATCTGATCTCTATATACTGATTTCAAGATATCATCACGAAAATAGGAAAACATAAATGCTGTCTGCTCCCCATCAACACTGTAAATTGGTTCAAAGACTCCAAGATAAATCTGCCAATCCAGAACAACGCGAGCCACAAATTCATTGCCTTCCATAATCTTCTTTGATACATAGGGTTGTAACTTATCATTGATCTGCTGAAATAGCTCATAATTTATAGGGGAATCCCTGTCTTCCATTTTTACCAACATATCAGATCGTTCGTAAAGGTAATCATTGGTTAATTTGCAATCGAGATAATTATCAAACTCTTTCTCAAACAATTTTCTCTCTAGAACTGCTCGTTTTACTATCAAATGAATCTCACTGTATAATGAATTCTGTAACGATTGCCTTATTGCATTGAAATCATAGCTACATTCTACACTTCCTACATAATCTCCTTTCCAGAATAAAGGAAATACATATCGAATACCATTGTAAATCTTACCCTCTTCAAATCCGTGAATTGGCTTATGTTCCATACTGACATAGGAAACACTGGGTCTGTCCCTTAATAAATTATCGCCAAATTTCTCTGGTTTATGCATACGCAATAAACTGGTACCATCCGGCAAATGAAAATGTAATTGCTTTATGTTGTAACCTTTCAAATCCCTATAAGTTGTATTTAGATTGTGGAACAACTCGTCACGAGCAACATCCCTCAATTCAGGATTATTTGCCCGAGCAATAAGCTCAAGTATATCATCTGTTCTAATCAGCTCATTTACTGTTAACTGAGATAGATAATTATAGTTAAAAATTATTGATTTGTATTCGCCTCTCAAACCCCTAATCAATTGATTAAAATAGATCTCCTCTTTACCTTTAACATCCTGAAATATATAGTAAATTATCAAAAGTTGAGATATTATTAAAATGAATAGATAAACTGGAAAACCTCTAACAGATTTTTTCATCAATCCTCCGTTTCATACTGATTAATAATACTCTCTGTTAAATTTATTCAGTCAAGCAAATTCTGAAATTCCTGTACTAGAAACCGCAGTCAACTGGATACTGAGGATAAAGAATAAAGAATAAAGATTTATACGCCTTTGGCGTAATAAAGAAAAAAGAAAAAGATTTATATGCAATCCAGAGGCTTGTAAACCTTTGGCTTAAAAAGAAAAAAAGCAGATTAAGAAAAAGGATGTATGATTGAGCGAAGAGACTGAGAGAAGGAGAAAAGGAGAGATGGAGTGATGAAGAGGTTTGAGAATCATCGGC
>CAYYLA010000148.1:0-7280 GCA_964441785.1 uncultured Candidatus Cloacimonadota bacterium
CATCTCCATTGAGAAATTGAATGTTTTTTCAATCTCCTCATTTAATTGATCAGGAGTACAGATGATATGAGCATCATCTTGAGTAAAACCGCGCACACGCATCAAACCATGCAATGCACCAGAATGTTCGTAGCGATAAACAGTTCCCATCTCAGCGTATCGAACAGGAAGTTCTCTATAACTTCTCTTCTGAGTATTATAGATATTGATGTGGAAAGGACAATTCATAGGTTTCAGGTAATATTCCTGTCCATCAACCTCGATTGCACTGTACATACTATCTTTATAGAATTGGAGGTGACCACTAGTCATCCAAAGTTCTGCTTTTCCAATATGAGGAGTTACAACCAGTTGATATCCCTCTTCGAAATGGCGTTTTTTCCAGAAATCTTCGATAATAGAACGCATCATTGCACCATTTGGTTGCCACAGAACAAGACCGGGTCCGATCTCTTCGGAGATAGTGAACAGATCAAGGTCTATGCCGATTCTACGATGATCTCTCTTTTTAGCTTCTTCCAGATCATGAAGATATTGTTTCAACTCTTTTTTGGATGGGAATGAGATACCATAGATACGCTGCAACATCTTGTTATTGGAATCGCCCCGCCAGTATGCACCGGAGGTTTTTAATAATTTCACAGCCTTAATCTTTCCAGTATGGATGATATGAGGTCCTCTACAGAGATCAGTAAAACTACCCTGAGTGTACATTGAGATGGTTTCATCTTCTGGAATAGCATCCAGGATTTCCACCTTATATTCCTCTCCCATAGAAGAGAAGCGTTCTAATGCTTCATTACGAGATACAACCTCTCGTTTGTATTCCAGATTCTGCTTAACCAGCTCTTTCATTTTTGCTTCTATTTTCTCAAGATCTCCATCGGTAAATGGTACATCTTTATCAAAATCATAATAAAAACCATTTTCAATAGCAGGTCCAATTGTTACTTTAACTTCGGGATAGAGCTCTTTCACAGCTTGAGCCATCAAATGAGCGGTACTGTGCCAGAAGACCTCTTTTCCAAGATCGCTATCAAATTTTATCAGCTCAATTTCTGCATCGTCATTTATTGGTTCATTTACATCTACAACCTTAGCATTGATTTTTGCAGTTACTACATTACGTGCTAACCCGGGGCTGATATCCTCGGCTATTGCTATTGGAGTAATTCCTCCGGGAAACTCCTTCATATTTCCATCAGGAAATGTTATCTTTATACTCATTTTTACCTCATTTATATCTTAAATTTTTAAACTTATTCTTTTGCTTCTTTTTCGATTAATCCCCTAATCTTATCAGCAGCTTTATCCAGCGCTTCCTGGGGTTCTAACACACCCCTCACTACCTTTTCAATCACATGATCTTCAAGATATTTCCGAGTCTCAAACCATTCACTGATTTGTGGCTCATAAGAAGCATAATTCAACTGATCGTATACAGAGGCTATCTCTGGATTGGCAGCCATTCTCTCTTTTAGAATTTCTTCCTCAAAAGCACTTTTTCTCACAGGCATATAATAGGTTAAGTGAGACCACTTAGCTGTCTGTTTAGCTTCTGTAAACCATTTAACAAATTCCCAGGCTGCTTTTTCAACCTCTTTTGATTCACTTTTGAAGATTGTAACATTTGTACCTGAGATAATATTCCGCTTAGTCTTTTCAACAGGGATAGCTGCTACACCAATGTTGAAGTCTATCCCAGTTCTCTGCATATAGGCAAGAGAAACAGAAGAATCTTCATACATGCAAACCTTGCTTGCCAGAAAATCGTTCTGCCCATCATAACCTGGTGAAAGATACCCTGTTTTATCAACATTTATTATATTCGTTAAGAAGTCTAAAGCAGCAACACCTTCGGGTGAATTGAAAGCGGGTGTTTTGCCATCTTCAGACATAATCTCTCCTCCGGCCTGTAACAGGAGGTTCTCAAATTTCCAGGCACTAATTTTCATTGTTGCACCATACTGATCAATAGAACCATCTCCGTCCAGATCCTGGGTTAATAACTTACAGTAATCCCTGAAATCCTGCCATGTTTTTGGTGGATTATCAGGATTTATATCATTCTGAAATAGTATATCTTTATTATAGTACATTACCATAACACTTTTATTAAATGGGAATGACCATAATTTTCCGTTTATTGTATTACTCTTTAAAAATACATCATAAAAATCCATCAGATCTTCAACACCAAAGTTTGGATCTTCATTGATCATATCACTTATAGGGACCAGAACATCACCATCAATCATATTAGCTGTCCAAGCTTCGTAGGCTTGAGCAAGATTGGGTTGATTCCCTGTTTGGATAGAAGCCATCAATTTCTGTGATAAAGCAGTATAATTACCCATGTTAATTGCGTTGATATAGATATCAGGATGTGTATCATTAAATTCATCAACAAGTTGTTGTAATGCATCCCCTAGGGGGCCTCCCATAGCATGCCAGAAAACTACTTCTGTTACATCGCTGTTAACTTTTTGTTTTTTCTGACAACCTACTAAAACCACAACTAAAATTATCAATAAAGCCATTACTTTTTTCATTATTCTGCTCCTTGCAGTTTTTTTTGGCAAATTAAAATTGACCTTGGTCAAGTCAATAGATTTTTCCCATTAATACGGTTGACAACATAAAGATAATTCAACAATCTAACCGCGGAGTCAATATGGAACGAAAAGAATTCAGCGAAGTATATCAAAGGATTAAGCATCCTGCCAGGGTTGCCATAGCTATCGTAAAGAGTGATAGTGGTTTGTATAATCCAATAACTTTGGAGTGGTTTATGCGAACATCTATAGTACCGCCGATGTTTGCTATTTCCATTGGACATACCCGTTTTTCTTATAATTGTTTACAGAGTAACAGGTTCTTCAATCTTGTAATCCCTAACCTAAATCAAAAGGATTTCACTATTCTTGCTGGTTCCAGATCAGGCCGAGATATGGATAAGTTAGCAAAATCTGATGAGCCATGGTTTAAGGGACGATTAGCAGGATATCCCATCATCAAAAATGCAGCAGCTACATTTGAATGCAAGGTTATCAATCAAGTTAGAAGTGGTGATCATACCATCTTTACCGGAGAAGTAAAATATGCCTGGTTGGGCGATGAAACACATCCAATTTTAACAGAAAATCTAAAATAAAATGAGGGAATAATGTTGGAAAACAATGCGTCTAACATAGTCAACACAGAAATCAACAAGGCTTATAAGAAGGTTATAGGAAAATCAAAGAAACCGAAGATTCTGATTTGCACACCAGAGGTTACAGAGCTTCCCGAAGGTATGGGAAACGCTGCCCAGATGGTATCGGCAAAAGGTGGTGGCCTGGGTGATATCTCGGCCAGTTTAATTCGTTATTTAAATGAAACAGATGATTTTGAGCTTCATGTAGTCTTACCAAAGTATGATAATAAAATAAAAAAAGTTGCTGATATAACCAACCAGCAGATCGACAGATTAGCTATCATTTTAAGTGGTAAAGGCATACACCTGGTTAATGATAGTGCTTTTTCCTATATTTCTAATCCCTATCAGGATCATAAGGTTCACACTGGTATGCGAAGAGCTTTAGCATTTCAGCGTTATATTATTAATGATTTATTAGATATGATAAAACCAGACGTTGTGCATTGTAACGACTGGATGACGGGTCTTGTTCCCGCTGCAGCAAAAGCCAAAGGGATTAAATCATTATTCACTCTACATAACATTTTTACGCAATATCAAACCTTGATGGATATAGAACTAAGTGGCATGAAACCACTGGAATTTGCTCAATATCTCTATTTTAAAAACTTCCCTGGCAATATCAAGGAAACCTGGAAAGAGCAATTTAAGATCAATGAAATCGATTTTACAGCCAGTGCTATTCTGGCCTGTGACTATTTTAATACGGTAAGTGAAACCTTTTTAACTGAGCTCAAGGATAATTATTTTAATGATATTGTCCCCACCTCAATCTATCACATGATCAAAGAAAAATATAATCAGGGACGAGCTTTTGGTATCACAAATGCTCCCAATGATACAGTAAACTCCAAGGTATTACCAAATATAATCAATTTCAACAAACATACGATTATGGAGGTAAAAGCACAGAATAAAGAGAATTTCCAGAGAAAGATGAATCTACCCATAGAACCAGATACTCCGATTTTCTTCTGGCCCAGTAGATTATATTTCCAGAAAGCTCCAGATTTGCTGTTGGACAATGTTGTTGAGTTTATAAGAAAATACAAGCTGCAGATTGCTGTTGTTGCCAACGGTGATCAATCACTTGAAGATAGATGCAAACGTTTAAGCAGAAAGCATAAAGCATTTGCCTATAAACCATTCGATGAAGCATTAAGCAATCTCGGAAAAGCAGGATCAGATTTTATCCTGATGCCTTCCAGATATGAACCCTGCGGGTTACCTCAGATGGAAGGACCTCGATTTGGCACATTACCAATTGTTCGCTCTACCGGAGGTTTGAAAGATACTGTGCAACACCTTGATTTAGAACGATCAAAAGGTAATGGCTTCTCCTTTGAGATCTGTGATAGCAAAGGGCTTGAATATGGTATAAGAGAAGCTATGAATTTTTATGAACAACCGAAAGAAATCAGAAAAGCTACTCTGCAACGTATTATGAGCCAGGCTAAACGAAAATATAACCTGCAGAATACTGCAAAAAAATATATTGATCTCTACACTAAATTGATTTCAGAACAATAATGTTATGTTTTGACATTTTTTGATTGTTGGAACTTATTTTAATGAATAATGAATGATGAATAATGAATGATGAAAATTTAAAAAAGGCCACTAAGTCAAAAGAACACTAAGAAGAGTAAGTTGTGGGTAGGGGTTGTTGTTGGTAATTTGGAGAAAATGACAGGAACTTATGGGAATTCGTAGGTACTTGTAGGAAGTAATGAAAAATGAATAATGCACTATCGCTTCCTGTAAATATTGTATTTTCGATTTAAGTTTAGAGGTTTAGAAGTTTAGCGCTGTGGCGTTTAGGGACATCTTTGATGAGGGAAATTTTACCACTCGTTCAATTTGTAATATTGAAATATCATGAGAACTAATTGTTTCTCATAATCCTTACAAAAATACCAATTTTTTTATAAATGCAAATTCCCCTCTTCAGACGTTGTACTGAGCAGCTGTTCTTTGAACAGCTTAGTCGAAGTAGGGGTGGCATCCGGGCTTTTGCGGATGACGGGGTGTTACACAATGCCAATAATTCTCAAACATCTTCACATTCCTCATTACGCCCAAGGTTTACAAGCCTCTGGATTGCGTATAAATATTCCCTCGTTCGTGTTGTTAGCATCGTTCGTTGAAGAAAATAAATGTAAAATTGAAACCCAGTGAAATTTCCTCCTACCCCGGATTTCACGGGTCAAGAATTCAAAATTACCGCATTGGAAATTTCTGAGGAACTTGAAGGTATACAATTGAATCAGCCCAGAAGATTGGCCGACAAGATCCACCTAAAAGACTGGCGGACAAGGATGGAAAATGAAAGTATGAAAGCAGAAAGCACAAATCATAAAAGAGTGACGTAACTGACATAGCACAGAATAACTCAAGATTGGTCTGAAGAAATCATTATTAGAGATTATTGGATTAATTCAATGATTTTTCATTCTCAAAAAAAGAAGGCGACGATGATTTTCGTCGCTTGTATAAAAATATGTTTCACAACATCTAAATTGAAAATTTATCCACAAAACAACTTAAACAATGAGTTCCGCGAGCAGAGCGAGCTTAATCAACCAATCAACTACTCTTCCATATCCTTCCAGTCTTGATGTTCAGCTTCCATAACTCCCGGTCTCATATATTCGATATGCTCTGGATCTAATTTTAATAATCCATATCCTTTATCGGTAGGTTTTTTCCAGAACATTTTAATAAAATCAACTGACTGGTGCAGCATGGTCTTATCTGCAATAGATTTCACAATTTTGATTGTTCCATTAATCCGAACATAACCACCATTATCATCTGTATATATAGGTAAACAAAACTCAAAAAAGCCATTCTCGGCTATCTGGTTCATTTTACTGTCACTGCTTCCGGTGGCTATCCAGAAAGTACCGTCTAAGGAGATCAGGGTTAATGGTCGAACAAATGGTTTACCCTTACCATTGGCTGTTGCCAGATAAACAACTTGAGTCTCTTCCATCATTGAAAATAAATCTGCTTTTGTTATCATAATATCCGCCTATTTTCTGTTAATTATAAAGATCAAATACAAAATATACATCACCACAAACAACAACGCTTCAAATCTATCAAGTTTTCTTTTACTTCCAGTGAACATCGTAATTAAGAATATCAAAGTAACAATTATCAGGAAATACATATCGATATTTAACGCGTAATCAAATCGGAGCGGATTGATAACTGCCGTTAACCCGATAACCATGAACATGTTGAAGAGATTAGATCCGATCACATTACCAATAGCAAGATCGTATCGTTTTCTACTAACGGCAATAACCGATGTCACCAGCTCCGGCAATGAAGTACCCAATGCAACAACCGTTAGAGCAATTAATTTTTCACTTACATCAAGTAATTTTGCAATCTTAATTGCGTTGTTAACAACCATTTCTCCACCCAAAAACAATCCAAGTATCCCCAGTGCTATATAAATGATTGTCTTCAAATTAGAGTAAATAATTATATTATATTCTTCTGTTGATGGGGCTTTGGAAATACCTATTACATAGACAAAAAATACTATCAAACTGAGTAATAGCAAGATACCATCAATTCTTGATAAGCCTGTGCCGGCAAAACCGAAATTGTTAGCCAGACCAAAGACAAAAATAGTTCCCAACAACAGAAATGGTATCTCTTTTTTAACTGTATTTTTCTTAACAGTAATAGGGAAAACCAGGCCGCTGATACCCAAAACAAGCAGTATATTAAAAATATTACTACCTATAACATTACCAAAACACATATCGTGATGTCCATCCAAACTGGAAAGCACATTCACCACTAATTCAGGAGATGATGTCCCGAAAGCTACAACGGTGAGACCAATAGCTATCTCGGATATCTGCATTTTTTTTGCCAGAGAGGTTGCACCATCCAACAAAAAATCTGCTCCTTTAACTAAGATTACAAAACCAACAATTAATAATATTATCGCCAATACCATACTTTAACTTCCAAAATTAAATATCAATAATTGGAGTAGGCTTATGTAAAAAGGTCTGTTTTGTTGATTTGCTATAATTTTAGCCAATGTAGTTTTTCC
>CAYYLA010000149.1:0-7268 GCA_964441785.1 uncultured Candidatus Cloacimonadota bacterium
TCTCCCACTCCGGATCAATATCAATCCGTGGCTTGTAGTTCTCCACCACCTGCCTGGCTCCGTCAATGATCTTCTGGTAACTCTCAACCTCTGCTACAATCTCTTCCTGAACCGATAATGGGGGGAGGGGGATTTCAATATGCGAATATTGAGAGATCCAATACCTTTTATGTGTTGAGCTATCGAATTGGATTTTCTGCATCATATAATACAAAAATCTGATATTGGCTTTTTCCTCCTTTGCCTTTAGAATTTTCATGGCTGATGACTTAACCTTGAAGGGAAAATCAACATATTTAGTAGCAGTTGTAAAGTCATCAAATATTATAACAGGTAAATTCTCTTGAAAAATCCCATTCTCCTCGTTTGTATATCCTAATATAAATGATTGCCCAGCCGTAAGCACGGGTATTTTGTAACTGTCATTATAATCAACGCTCTCTACTATATAATTTGTTGGTTGTTCATAATCTAAAACCTCTCCCAATTCAGCTTTCTCATATTTTGTATTAAGATCATGTTTCTCTACATAATTATCGGACTTAAAAGAATATGAATTATCCTCATTAATCTTTCTCTTTTCTACAATAAGAGTATTCTCTTTAAATTTTGTTATCTCATTAATGCCCTGATTGAGTGATATTTTATATTCCTCTATCAGTTCAGATAATTGAGGTAGGTCATTCAGCTTTATTGGCTTTCTCTGCGCCCCAAGATCAAATCCATCATTCTCTATCTTGACAAAAAGGATCTTTTCAGTTTTTTTAGCCAGAGTCTTATCCATCCACAATATTGATGTCTTTACTCCTGAGTAGGGATTAAAGACTCCGGCAGGGAGCGAAATAACTCCCACAAGGCAATCCGCAACCAGTTTCTTTCGGAGTTTCTTATATGCTGTCCCTAACTGGAATATGATACCCTCTGGTACAATCACTGCTGCCCTGCCGTTTGGAGTAAGATGGTCTGCTATATAATCCACAAAAAGGACCTCACTTCTATTTGCGGGAATAGAAAACCGCTTATGTGGCCTTATACCTCCCTTTGGAGACATAAAAGGCGGATTAGCAAGGATCACATCTCCATACTCATTCCAATTATCTTCGCTTGTTAAGGTGTCGTACTCGCTTATTCTTGGGGCGTGTAGTCCATGGAGATACATATTAACAAGTGACAACCGAACCATATCAGGTGAAATATCATAACCCATAATGTTTCTTGCCAACCTGTTCCTTTCATCAGGGGTCAGCTTGTCTCCTTTGTAGTTCTTACTGTTGATGATCAACTCGGAGAGATTCTGGTCTTTTGCCTCAAATGTCCTTACATCTGTTTCAGAATCATAATTGGACGAGTTCAGCTTTATAATATGCTTGTAGGCAGAAATCAGGAATCCGGCTGTTCCACAGGCAGGGTCAAGGATAATCTCTTCCTTTTTAGGATCAAGTATTGCCACCATGAAGTCTATGATATGTCTTGGCGTGCGGAATTGTCCTGCATCACCCTGGCTGCCAAGAACAGAAAGCAGGTATTCAAAGGCATCCCCAAGCCTTTCACTGTTGTCATAGTTAAACTCATGGATGATTTTCAGAAAAGCCTTTAGAGTTTCAGGATCCCGATATGGCAGATATGCGTTTTTGAATATGTCCCTGAACAGTTGAGGAATGTTTGGATTCACATTCATTTTCATAATAGCCTCGCTATACATATTCAGAATCTCGAATCCTCCCATCCTTGGATCAAAAATCTTTCGCCAGGCATACTTTTCATACTCTCCCTTGAAGAATGACCGTTCCCCTCCCAACTCCTCCGATTCCAGGTCCATATCATCCATAAACTTATAAATTAAGGCTATGGTGATCTGCTCAACCTGCGATTTGGGGTCTGGGACTTTCCCAACAAGAATATCCCTTGCAGAATCTATCCTTCTTTTAGTTTCTATATCGAGCATAATCTATGAGGCGTATTTTTGAAGTGAAACATAATCATGTATATATTCAGGTATAATACTCCTGTACTTTGGAGGAACTGCCTTAAATGCTTCCATTGAGAATATTGGATTGACAGCAAGTTCAGCAAATCTCTTTTCATTAATTATTCCCCTAATATTATCATCAATGATATATGTCTTAAAAAAATATTTCAATGCAATGATGTCATCTGAATCATCTGGCTTATAGTCTGAAATGAACTTGTAAAACTCATCTTCAAGTAAATCATCCTTTGATTTAAACCCCGGAATCATCCCAAAGATATATTCAAGCATCTCCCTTAGGGTAACCTTTCGGTCATGCTTTAATGATTTCCTTAATTTTTCTGGTGTATAAAACTCCTCGGGTTTATTCATGATCTCCCTGTTTAGGTAGTCGAGTACCTTATCCCAGTTCTCTGCCATTACATTCTCCCTGACATAGTCATCAGCCTTTACAGTATCCTGAAACTTTTCAAAAAACATCCTGTCTATCTTCATTCCCTCTATTCCTACTGCCTCTTCCCTTAGTGCTTTTAGGTGATCTTCATCTTCCGTTGCATATTCGGAAATATCAACAGGTGGACGATCAACTATCTTACCTTTTTTGGTCCTCTGTGGGAGTTTTAGTATTTCATCATAATTGAATTTCTCCTCGAAATATTCACAGTTACCAAAGAAATCAAACAGTTTAAACTTATCTTTAACAATATCCACAGCTTCCTTTTTCATCTCTGGATCAATGATCTGATCTTCAAACTTGTGTTTTCTTGTTCCCCTGCCTTTTATCTGAACAAAATCGGTTGGAGAGAAAATGGGTCGCATCAGGCAAATATTAAGAATGTCTGTACAATCATAACCGGTTGTCATCATACCAACTGTAACGCAGACCCTGGCTTTACTTGTTCTGTACCAGTCAAGGAAGTTAGCTGTACCCAGAAGGTTATTGCTCTTGTCAGAAAAATTAATAGTAAACTGCTGTGCATCCGGAATTACAGAAGTAACCTGAACAGCAAAGTCTGAATTATATTTTCCTGGATAAATCTGATCAGCAATCTGGTTTAGTACCTGGGTTAATTTGGTAGCATGATTCTGAGATACAGCAAATACAATGGTCTTACCAATCTCATTACTTATTGGATCTCTCAAAGCGTGTTTCAGGAATGTTGAGCAGAGGAGCCG
Organism: uncultured Candidatus Cloacimonadota bacterium; assembly: GCA_964441785.1. Classification (GTDB taxonomy): domain Bacteria; phylum Cloacimonadota; class Cloacimonadia; order Cloacimonadales; family TCS61; genus CAYYLA01. The sequence continues at coordinate 3,146 of CAYYLA010000149.1, forward strand.
ATTTGTGTCCTCTGAAAAGAACTTCTTTTCAAAATCCCGGTGGAAGAATGATTCTTCCTCTTCTTCTCCTTCCTCGTTCTCTAATACCACTGAATAACCTTCATCCGAAAGGAGTTGTGTTGTAACATCAGTTCTGGCATCAACAACAACAGGATTGATCAAGAATCCATCCTTAACTCCATCAATCAGAGAATACCGGAATGTAGGTTGTCCACTATCACATCCAAACGTGCGATATGTATCCAGTAATAAGCGTCTCTCAAACTCCCTCTGGTCATTAGGCTTTACCTTTGAAGCATCAACCTTTTTAAGATAATCTTTTGGGGTAGCTGTAAGTCCGAGTTTGTATCCGATGAAGTATTCAAATACTGCTCTGGCATTTCCACCTATTGAGCGGTGTGCCTCATCGGAAATAACAAGATCGAAATCAGTAGGTGAAAAAATGGACTTATACTTATCGTTAAATAGCAATGATTGTACAGTTGTAACAACTATCTCCGCCCTTCTCCAATCCTCCCTACTCTCTTTGAATATAACCGTCTGATAGTCATTCTTCATATATTCGATAAAGGCCTTTCTTGCCTGCTCTTCAAGTTCGAGCCGATCAACCAGGAAAAGCACCCTTCGTGCGTTACCTGTCCGAAGGAATAGCTTAATAATTGCGGCCGATGTTAGCGTTTTTCCTGTACCTGTGGCCATTTCAAAAAGAAACCGATCATTGCCCTCCTTCACAGACTCCTGAATACTTTTTATTGCATCTGACTGGTAGGGTCGCAAAAACCTTAATTTATTGGAGTGAATGAAACTTTCTCTTGTGCCTTCATCTTTCCAGTTAGGATCATCAGCATAGCCCGGTCGTTGCGTTAAAGCAATATAATCATCCTTTACAATTTCGTTTATAAGTCTTTCCGGATTTGGCTTATAGGATATGTAACCCTTTATTGATACAGGTTCCGGAAATTTTGTTATGATGTAAGGACTACCTTTTTCCAGGTCCCAGAAGTAATGGATGTTGCCATTTGACAATAATACGAAGCGGCAGTTGATGTTTTTTGCATACTTGCGAGCCTGTTCCTTTCCAACAAGGGGGTTCTTTGACTCAGACTTAGCTTCAAGAACAATTAGTGGGAAACCCTTATCATCGAGGAGCAAATAATCAATAAATCCATTTTTGGTATGCTCAAAATCTTCTCCGAGATCAGATTGTGATTTGGTAGAGATCTTCACATGGCTCTCATAGACAACATTGGCTGTACCTTTCGGCCCATCCTCTAATCTCCAACCGGCCTCATGCAGCATCCGGTTAATCTTAATACGGGCTTTTGCTTCTTTTTCAGGCATAGATTGGTTTTTGCAGAGACTAAAGTTACATAATTGATCTGTACAATCTACATCTGAAACAAGGAAAAAGAGTGAAGAGGGGTGTGTGTCTTTTAATGAAAAGTTAATGATTCCAGGATATTATATTTGGAAGGGAAACACCGGTTTATTCCCAATATAAGCCTGATTATCTTTGTTTTATATCAATAAAAAAATAAATTCTTTCTTTTTGTCGGATTCCCATAATAATTTGTTTGATTAAACTTTTTACAGGAAAAGTGAGTCACTCTTGGCGGTCCATGTATATAATCAAGGTGTTACCTTCTTTCCGAAACCGATTTTGCGGACCCGCCCCGCCCCTTCATTATTTCTTTTACAACTGATCTTATTGGTTATAGCAATGTTTAATATTCGATAGCAGCAAAGTTTCATCTATGTAGAATCTTTATTACTTATTAATCTTTTTACCTTATTGAAGTACGGTGTATTATCAAGTATTAGATATTTGTCTTTATTAGTGGTAGTTTAACGACCATACAAACTTTACTATCTCAATTTGCCAATGCGTTTTACACTTATTTGCCAGGGTGTTTAACACCCTATATTGGTTCCATTGGAATTGTATCTTCATCACAACCATTATTTCTATAATGATCAAGTTCTGAATATGCCTCTCTACTCTGCCTACTAATCATTCTCCCAAAGTTGTGTTCCTCTGAATCGTCGAGATCCCTATTCACACTTCTTTCATCAGGATATGGCAACGACAGAGCGATAGGTCTATTCTGATTAGTGGATCTTCTAACTACCTTAATTAGGCCCCATTCAATAAGGTCTTTGCGTATTCTCCTGTACCACTTGGGACACTTCATACCAAGACTCGCCATTGCCTCGCTCGTAGATACCTCAATAACTGGTTTCCAGAACAGACTATTATTCCTATTTAATATCCACATATAAAGTGCAGTATGTGCAGGTTCAATATCATCAACAAAATTTTCAATTAATTTGAAGTATCCTCGAATATATCTGTGAATATCCCTTGGTGGATTATTATTCCAAGTTTTCCTATCTTTGTACATAACCTTTAATTATTAACCGGAGTTTGTCATTAGCCATGCAGCTCCGGTTTTTATTGCTATTCCAACCTAAATTTGATTATACTTCCTTAGTGCCCTCTCCCAGGGCCATGATGTCCATCCCATTTTACTCCATTGTGATGTACTTGGATATATTTCAGTTGCAGGTTCTTCTCTGTTTAAAAAATGGTTGTATCGTGGAGGACGTACCCTGATTTTGATGATTTCGTATGCAATAAGGGCCTCATCCATATATTGACCATAAATTGCTTTAAATTGGCTCCGTACTATTAATTTAAAGGTATAGCCGTATTTATTAAATGTTGGAGGTAGCTTTCTCATCTTATTACCGCCTTTTCCTGGATTCAATGATTATTGCTGATTCGAGAACCTCGCTCCACCGGTAATATATCCTATTCCCTATCTTCCGACCTTTCAGGATACCATCTTTAGTATATTGACTGATAGTGGGAAGTGATATTTTAAGTTTCCGGGATAAATCTTCCCTGGTTATTAATTGATCCGGTGGATCCTTATGAAAGTCCTCAATCTGTTCTCTGATTACTTCTGAAACCAATTCACGGAAAGTTTCAGGGGATAATTGGGTAATTTGTATTTGCTCCATGACAATAAGTTTGTTTGGAACAAAATTCTGCAATAAACCATAGGGGGGTGGGGTAAGGGGTGACCCCTATTTTATTATAATTAGTCTGATTGGGTAATTAATTCCGAGATATATTCTTTAATCTGTAAAAACTTTGTATTATCAAATGCCTTCCCTACAAGTTCAAGATTCTTTTTGTTGAAATATTTATCTTCAAATGAACTGTTTCCGAATAGTTTAAGATACTTTAAAGTATTATCGTAACTACTATTTAATAAATATTGCAAAAATTCTGCTTGTTTAGGCATTGAATCATGAACTTCCGAAAGCCTGAAGAATTTAAACTTGTTTAAGAAGAACATTATCAATAATTGCTGCTTTATGCTTGAAATTGACTTCCTTTCATTTTTGATGTTTGGAATTAATTCGCTTGATCCTCTCTCCTTCAAAATAAATTTACGCATACGATCAATAACAGCACTTGCGTTTGATAAAAACATCTTTAACTGTTTTATGCAAGCACCTGAAAGGAAATCAATATCCTCTGTTACTTCAAGCCTTCCTCTCTGGTACCTTAGTAAGTCATCTATATAATCAACATGGTAGTCTAAAGATTCTTCATTCTTTTTAGTGTCATAATTTGGTTCAATTAAGCAAATATCTAACTCTTCAATAGAATCTCCGGCAATCTCCAATCTATGATCGATCCAATTAAGATATGATTTGATCTTGCCTTCATCTTCCAATATAAGCAAGTTGTCCAATATTTCGGTTTCTGATTGTTTGCTTGCCAAATCAATTTCTTCACGAAATGATTGCCATAAGTCAAATCCGTTGTACACAACTCTTTCATTTTCTAATACCTTGACATCAATGCTTTCCAGCAATAAGAGAATTTTCCTTACAGCATCATTACTTTTTGTTAGGCTCATCTTATATGGTTTTTAGTTAGATGTAAGATAAATAATTCTTGTCGAACAATAAGAAACTACGCACCTACTACCGCACCTATAAAAAGAAAAGCCTCGTAATAATTTATATTACAAGGCGTTATCTATTTTAATGGTAGCCCCACCAGGACTCGAACCTGAATCTGAAGTTTAGGAAACTTCTGTTCTAT
>CAYYLA010000150.1:0-7258 GCA_964441785.1 uncultured Candidatus Cloacimonadota bacterium
TTTCCAAATTCAGTAGATTACGCAATTATGTCAAAAATGGCTGATCGTAATCAGATCAAGAATGCCATAGTTGACGGACCGTTGGATATATTTCTGGCATGTGATAAAGAGAGGGTAGCAATTAAAGGAGTGGATACTCCGATTGATGGAGAAGCCGACATACTTATCTTCCCAACATTAGAGGCATGTAATGCTTTTTATAAAGGTGTTATGCTGTTTGGTAATGCCGAATTGGGAGGTTTGATCCAGGGGACAACCAAACCCGTTGTGGTTATGTCCAGGTCGGAAAGTCCAAAATCAAAATTCTATTGTATAGCTATGGCATGTCTCATGGCCAAAGAGAGGAGTTAAGATGAAAATTGCTTTAGCATCTGATCATGCAGGATTCAAATTGAAAGAGGAAATCAAGGAATTTTTGAGAAACTATAATGTCAAAGATTTTGGGCCAGAAGACGAATCATCCATGGACTATCCAGATACCGGTTTTGCTGCAGCCGAGGCAGTATCTAAGGGTGAGTTCGAAAAGGGTATTCTGATTTGCGGAAGCGGTATTGGGATGAGTATTGTTGCCAACAAAGTTAAAGGTATCAGGGCAGCATTATGCCAAACTGCTGAATTCGCAAGATTATCAAGAATGCATAATAACTCCAATGTTCTGGTTTTATCAGGTCGATTTATTGCCAGTCATCTGGCATTTGATATTATCAAAACATGGTTATCAACCAAATTCGAAGGTGATCGACATCAAAATAGAATAGATAAAATAAAACTATATGAAGAAGGGAGAGAATTATGAGTTTTATCCAAAAACAGGACCCTGCTCTTTATGAAGCAATGCAGAAAGAGCTTAAACGTCAAACAGAAAATCTTGAACTTATAGCATCTGAGAATTTTGTTTCCAGAGCTGTATTAGAAGCGGCAGGATCTGTTCTAACAAACAAATATGCAGAAGGTTATCCATACAGATGGAGCAAAAAAACCGGTAAAATCAACTATAAATTATATGGTCGCTATTACGGCGGATGTGAATTTGTAGATGAAGTTGAAGAACTCGCTATCGAACGTGCTAAAGAGATCTTTGGAGCTGAGCATGCAAATGTCCAGGCTCATTCCGGTTCACAGGCAAACATGGCAACATACTTCGCACTGGTTAAACCAGGCGATACTGTTCTCAGTTTAGAATTGACTCATGGTGGACATCTTACACATGGCCATCCGCTCAGCTTCTCCGGTCATCTTTATAATATCGTACCTTACGGTGTTAACAGAGAAACTGAAATGTTTGATTATGATGAAATCAGACGTTTAGCATTAGAGCACAAACCTCAATTAATTTTAACAGGCGCCAGTGCTTATCCAAGAGAAATAGATTTTGCAAAATTCCGCGAAATCGCAGATGAAGTAGGAGCTAAATTATTTGTTGATATGGCACATATTGCTGGTCTCGTTGCTGCAGGATTACACTCTAATCCGGTACCTTACGCAGATGTTGTAACAACAACAACCCATAAAACATTACGTGGACCACGCGGTGGTTTAATTCTCTGCAAAGATGATTATGCCAGAGATATTGATCGCGAAGTATTCCCTGGTATCCAGGGTGGTCCTTTAATGCATATCATTGCAGCAAAAGCTGCAGCTTTCCAGGAAGCACTAACTCCTGAATTTAAAACCTATCAAGCCCAGGTTAAAGCTAATGCAGCAGCATTGGCAAGTGCACTTTTGGATAAGGGATTTAACCTTGTTTCCAATGGTACAGACAACCATCTTATGCTTCTCAATCTTGGAGCTGAAGAAGATGGTAAACCATCGGGGAAAAAAATGGAAGGATCTCTCGATAAAGCTGGTATTACTGCCAATAAAAACACCGTTCCTTTTGATACAAGAAAACCTTTTGTTACTTCAGGAATTCGTTTAGGTACACCTGCGGTTACTACTAGGGGTATGAAAGAAGATGCAATGAAAAATATCGCTGCTTTTATTGCAGATGTTCGTGATAATTTTGGCGATGATGAGAGATTAGCTGTCATTAAAACTCAAGTAAGAGATTTCTGCCAACAGTATCCACTCTACGCAGATCTTTTAGTAAAATAACCTTATTTTGGGAAGCTGCTACCTGTGTAGCAGTTTCCCAATTACCTAATTTATCAATATTTTTTTATCAAATATAGAATATAAACTTTAACACTAAAGCTGACAAATTTCTTGAAGTATAACATTATGAAAACAAGCAAGTTAACCTTGCTTTATTTTTTACACTGCTTCATTGATTTTTTGAGTAAATTATCTCTTAGAAAGATAAAGGGTTAGATTATTTTGTTGACATTTAACCAGTTTTGTTAAAAATAAAATTGTAAAGGGAAAAGAAAATATAGGAGAACAAAAGGTAGATTTTTTATGAACGTTGAATTTCATTATTATGTGACAAAATATTTGGCTTTAGAAGCTGGTTATGATACTGATGAGGCAGAAATTATTGCTTATTCATCTCAGTTGGTTAACGACAATTATCTTCATCTTAAGATTAAAACACCACAGGAAACACTTTATGAAAACAATGTTTCCCAAATTAAGGATATTACAAAACCAGAGAAAAAAAACGTTAGAATTCATCTTCTGCATCACTATCTACCCGGTGATCCAACCAGCCCAAAGGTCCGTAGAAAAGATGGTAAAATGCATCTTCTTATTACCAGCCCAGCAAGTATTCATGCTCAGGAAATCTTCTTTGATGCTACAAGAAATGAAAACCTCTACTCATTAGGTATCGTCGCTCATATGCTTGCTGATACCTTCTTTCACCAGAATTTCGTTGGTACCTTTGATGAAATGAATTGTATGAAAGGGCCCGAAGAAGAACTGTTTGCATCTCTTGGACATGCCGATGCCATGTATAAACCTGATATCCCAAATTTGATCTGGCATGATCCCCGATTAATCGACAGATATATGATGGTTGATAATACTGAACGCTTCCTTTTCGCTGCTAATAAAGTTTATGGTAATCTTGTCTTTATGACCTCCTTTAGCAATAAGTGGTCAAAAGTTAAGAAAAACCTTGCAGAAATGCTGCAACCAACAATTGAAGAAGATCAACTGGATCTTGTTCCTATTCAACAGGAACAACGGATTAATAAAATGAAAGCGTTGATCGAACCCTTTGATTGTGATGCTGATTATGATCCTTTGAAATGGTTACGATCTGCAGTTAATGAGAAAAATGATTTGCCAGACAAGCTTGATCAAAAAGCTTTTAATAACATACCTCTTACCTTTAAAGAAAAGTACACTCGTTCGCACTGGTATAAGTTCCAGGAATCTCTGAAGGATTACCAAAAGCTGGCTATATCAAAATTGCGCCCAATTCTGGAAGACCTGGTTATACCAGGTTGGTAAACAATTAATAACTCATTAACATATTATTTATATAATCCACATCACTTTAATGTAATATAATTGCGGAGGAAAATATGAAACGTATTATTATTTTGTTGTTTGTTTTTGTTGCCTTTACTATTCTTAATGCACAAAATGCCTGGATTAATGAGATTCATTATGATAATGCAGGCTCTGATGAAAACGAATTTGTCGAAGTTATTATTGAGGATGCTGCCTCCTATAGCCTTGGTGACTTTACAGTCACTCTCTATAATGGTAATAATGGTGGTTTTTATGATTCCCAATCATTGAACAATTTTACTGTCGGTAGTAGCGTAGATAATTTTACTATCTATTACTATGCCTTCTCCAGTATTCAGAACGGTGCTCCTGATGGATTAGCTTTATCATATCAATCATCAGTTATTCCAGGTCAGTTTCTCTCCTATGAAGGTTCAATGACCGCTTCTGATGATGTTGCCAGTGGGATGACATCTACAGATATAGGAGTAGAAGAGAGTGGCGGAACCGAAGTGGGACAATCACTTCAACTTCAGGGATCGGGAAATAACTATACCAGTTTTATGTGGTCAGCTAATATTGCCGAGACTCCTGGTAATTTAAACCTGAGCCAGACCATAAGTTCTGGTACAGATCCAACTATAGTTGTTCTTAGCCCCAATGGTGGAGAAGAGTGGGAACAGGGATCTACTCATGATATTTTATGGAGCTCTGCTAATTTTGACGGTAATATCAAGATCGAATTAAACCAGATGGGAAGAGACACAAGGGAGATCCTGGTTAGTTCAACTGAAAACGATGGTTCCTGGACCTGGAATATCCCTGAAAATCAGGAAGCTAGTGAATGGTATTCTATCATGATTTCCAATGCAAATGACACTGAGCCATGGGATGATAGTAATAACACATTCAGTATTGTTGAGCCGCCAACAACCGTTGATGTTGCAACAATAGCAGAATTACGTAATGGTACTCAGGATGGAACATTATATCGACTTACCGGAGAAGCAATTCTTACCTATCAACAGAGTTTTAGAGGTCAAAAGTATATTCAGGATGCAACTGCCGCTATCTTGATTGATGATAACAGTATCACTATTACAACAGATTATGATATCTGGGATGGTATTACCAATCTTATCGGGACATTGGGTAATTATGGTGGAATGACACAATTTGTTCCTGCCAGCGATCCCGGTGCAGCCTCATCAACAGGCAATATTATAACACCTGAAGTAATTACAATATCTCAATTCAATGCAAACTTTGAAGCCTATGAATCAGAGCTTGTAACTATTGAAGATGCTAATTTTACCACAACTGGAACTTTTGCCGTTGGATCAGTTTATCCAATAACTGATAATAGCAGAGCAGAAGCAAATTTCAGAACTACATTCTATGATGCAGATTATATTGGTAACGATATCCCAACAACTGATGTTCACATAACTGGTCTCTGTAATTCCAGAGATGATGGAGAATATATCTCTTCTCGTTTTGCTGCTGATATTGTACCAGCCACTGCAGAAGAGATGATTACTGTAACAGCACCCAATGGTGGAGAAGTCTGGCTTCAAGGCGAAGCTAGAGATATCACCTGGTCATCGGTAAACTTTGATGGAGATATCAGAATCGAATTATTGATTGATGGTGCAGATCCAGAAACGCTTGTGGCATCAACTGCTAATACGGGAAGTTGGACATGGAATATTGATCCCGCCCAGGCTGAATCCAATCTTTACACTGTGGTAATTTCCGATGCAACTGATAATATCCCCAGTGACAGCAGCGATGATTTCTTTACCATCTCTGGTGAAATCACTGCAACTGATGTTGCGGATATTGCAGCACTTAGAGCCGGTACGGTTGGAGATCAACTTTATAGATTGACTGGTGAAGCTATTCTTACCTTCCAACAGGATTTCCGTGGACAGAAATATATCCAGGATGCAACTGCAGCTATCTTAATAGATGATGATAATACGATAATAACAACTGAATATCAGCTGGGTGATGGTATCACCAACCTTACTGGTACATTGGGTGAATATGGCGGAATGCTTCAGTTTGTTCCTTCAGAAGATCCGGGTGCAGCTACATCAACGGGTAATACAATAACACCGGAGATTATTACGATAGCTCAATTCAATGCAGATTTTGAAGCCTATGAATCTGAACTCATAACAATCGAAGATGCATCATTCTCATCAACCGGTACTTTTGGTGTAGGTACAGAATATCCTGTAACCGACGCCAGCAGAGCTGAAGCTATGTTTAGAACAACATTTTATGATGCAGACTACATCGATTCAGAGATTCCACAGACACCTGTTCACATAACAGCGATCTGTAACTCACGTGAAGAAGGTAATTTCTTCACAGCACGTTCTCTTGCTGATATCGTACCGGCAACATCGGAAGAATTATTTACACTTTACACACCTAATGGTGGAGAGATTATCTATCAGGGCTCTGAATATGAGATAACCTGGAGTTCATTGAACTATACAGGTAATGTTAAGATAGAGCTGCTTTCTGATGGTGCTAACGCAATCGAATTAGATGCATCAACAGAAGATGATGGAAGCTGGATATGGTCTCTGGCTGCTGATCAAACGACTGGTGAAACCTTCTCAATCAGAATCTCTGATCCGGTAGATGGAACTCCGGTAGATGAATCAAATGCTTACTTTACAATTGCAGAAACTGTTCCCCAACCTAATATTGGAGATATCATCATTACTGAAATCATGCAGAATCCTGCTGCAGTTAATGATAGTGAAGGGGAATGGTTCGAGATTTATAATACAACAGAAGGCAACATAGATATCAATGGCTGGTTCATAAAAGATCAGGATAATGATGCTCATCTGATTAATGCCGGTGGTTCCCTGGAGGTTCCAGCTCATGATTATTTAGTGCTTGGTATTAATGCTGATACATCAACCAATGGTGGTGTAACTATAGCATATCAATATAGTGATTTCACCTTGGGAAACAGCAGTGATGAGGTTATGCTCCTCTGGGTTGATGAAGGATTTGTAGTAGATGAAGTTGCCTATGACAACGGAGAAACCTTCCCTGATCCAACCGGTGCTTCAATGGAATTGAATCCTGATAGTTTTGACTATAATGATAATGATCTTGGTATGAATTGGCATATGGCACATACAACCTTTGGTGATGGTGACTTTGGTACACCTGGTGCAGCAAATGCTGGTCCACTTCCTGGGGTTGCCTATAATCCTACTCCAGAAGATGAAGCCACAGATATTGATATTAATGCTGATTTAAGCTGGGTTTTAGGTGTTGTTACTGATAATTTCAACCTCTATTTTGATACAGTTAACCCTCCTGTGTCAATGGTTCTCGATAATGTTACAGCTGTTTCTACATTTGATCCAGGCACCCTAACAGGTTCTACCCAGTATTTCTGGATGGTTGAAAGTATCAACTCCAACGGATCTATCCAATCGGATATATGGTCTTTCACAACAGAATCAACTGACAGCGATGATACTACAATTCCAGCAATAACAGCTCTCAATAATAACTATCCAAATCCATTCAATCCTAACACAACCATCAGTTACCAACTTGCTGAATCTGGTCCGGTTAGAATCGATGTATTTAACCTCAAAGGACAGGTTATCAAACAACTGGTTAATGAATATCAGGAAGCTGGATACTATGAAGTTGACTGGCATGGAACTGATAATGATAATAACAATGTTCCAAGTGGGGTGTACTTCTATAGAATGAAAAGTGATAAAGACAGTGATACAAAGAAGATGATCCTGTTGAAATAGTCTGCTATCGCAGAATTTCATGGGAAAAAACTTCTGAAATAATCAAATTT
>CAYYLA010000151.1:0-7219 GCA_964441785.1 uncultured Candidatus Cloacimonadota bacterium
ATCCATTCCGTGGTTGGTAGTATCCGGCCATTGTATGAAATGCATCTTATACTCATAATCATGCTCTAGGATTTCAATCAGATAATCTTCAACCTCACCGTCTGGAGCTGGACCTGAGTAGTTTAATCCTGTTTGAGATGATAACCTTGCTCTTAAGGACGTGGTTCCCGTTGTTGCATCGAGTGGAACATCAAAGGTAATTGGATATGTCCCGGTAGCACTAATATTATAGTCGTTAATGACGTGATCATCGCTATCATCCCAATCTCCGTCTTGATTCCAATCGACCCAGATATTTAGATAGCCTGATCCATAGGTTGTAACCTCAATAGCTTCTTGCATTCCGGGATAGAATGGTGTTTTAAAGATCACACCGTCTTCATCATCATAATTATCTTGGTCATCACCTTCACAATCTAGAGTTGGTATTCCATCAATCTCAGCATCCACAAGTGTTCCCAGAAATAGGTTTGGACCAATTTGATGGCTTGCTCCATCACTAGCTAATAGAGTTGGATAAGAGGGATCATAAGCATCACCAAAATCATAAGCTTCTGGTAATGGATTACCGGTCACAACAAAAGCTAAATCTAATGATTCTCCGGTTTCTGGATGGGTTAATTCCAACCATTCAGCTCCGGGTCCACTAAAGAAAACTGCATCATCATTCCAATGATCAATGGTAGTTTTCCAACCTACATCAACAGTTTCATTCATGATCAAACTAATGTCTAACCAATAGATGTTACCTTCTTCCTGGATAAAAGGATCTGGTATATAAGGGATATCAATTCGATAACAGTTATAATGGTCATTACTGTTAAATGTACCGGTGCCAGGATCATACCAACTTTGTGGATAGGAGAAGACGGCATCTTCTGTTACTGTAAAGAAATCAGAGACCAGGTCTGTTTCCCAAAGCAGATCAAGTGGTTGGCTATATCCATCAGGATTAGCAGGGTCATCAGCCGGAAGATCAGAATGAATACTAAGGTGAATCTGACCAATATTAGAGGCAAATGAGGATTCGTCTATTGGTGTAGAAACCCAGAAATGAACATCATCAATAGTCCCTGTTTCACTACACATCCAGTCGTCTGCTAAGATATACGGGGAATTTAGTTTAACATCAACTCCAGCAGGGTCAGGGAATTGTGGATTCTCCATCTTTGTATCTTCGATAGGTTCATTAATAAGAATCTTATAATCTTCTACTTCTCCATTCATTGCACTTCCATAGTAGTTTACTCCACCAGAATAACTGGTGTAGCGGAATCGCATTGCAGTCAGTCCCGCTGTTGCAGTTTGAGGTATATCAATTTGGATAGTGTTTAATCCAGATGTGAGAGGATAATCATTAAACACATATTCACCACCATCATCAAAATCACCGTCAATGTTATAATCCAACCAGGCGTTAAGATAGCCGTTATTGCTGGCAATAATATCTATATTGGTTGAAAACCCCATTATCAGAGATGATGTAAATGAGACACCATCTTCATCATCAATAGCAATATCAATATCATCATTATTGGCGAAAATACCTGGTTGACCATCCATCTCAGAGTCTATGGCATTTCCCAGATAATAACTCATATCAATTGTATGTCTGGCACCGTCTGATGCCAACAGTGTTTTGTATGAGTCAGGTAGATCACCAAAATCTTCCTCTTCCATTGGATAGCCGGTGAGTACAAAAGCCATATCCAATGATTCTTCTGTAACTGGATCAATCAATTCCACCCATGAGCCCGGTAAATCCATTGGTTGCCAGACAGCGTCATCATTCCAGTGATCCAGGGTTGTCTTCCAGCCAACCATCATTTCTGGATTTGCCATCATGATGGAAACATCCAACCAATATATTGTTCCTTCTTCCTGTAAAAATGGCTCAGGAAGTTCGGGTATATCTATCCTGTAACAGAAGAGGTGATTGTTTTCTTCTACTGTTCCATCGTTTGGATCAAGCCAGCCCTGCCAATTGGATAATACGGGTCCTTCACTTACTAGAATCAAACCACTTTCACCACTAATATCTTCTGTCCATAATAGATCGCCCGGTTTACTGTAACCATCAGGATTTTGGTCTGCAGGTATGTCGCTGTGTATGCTCAGATGTAGATTTGTAATCTCTGAAGGCATAGATATAGGTAAATCGCCAAACACAGATATCCAGAAATGCACATCACTGATCCAACCTGTTTCATTACACATCCAGTCATCAGCCATTAAAGCTGGATTTGTTATGTTTACATCCCATCCTGTAGGATCAGGATACTGAGGATTTGTCTGCTTAGGATTGTCTACTGGTGTATTTATGTAGATTTTATAATCCTCAACTTCACCATCAGGTGCAAGGCCAGTATCTATTAATCCTGCAACAGAACTGAATCTAAATCGGGCATAAGTGTTGTTAACAGCAGATTGCGGTACTGTAATTGGCAATATTGTAGTATTTGAAACTACAGAAAAATCATTAATAATCTTCTCATTGGAACTAGAGTCAAACACACCATTACCATCCCAGTCAATCCATCCGGTTAAATAACCACTGGCTACTGACGTTGTGATTTGAATGTTGGATATCTGTCCTTGCACAAAGGAATTCTGGAATATAACACCATCTTCATCATCATTACCATCAAGATTATCGCCGGACGCAAATGAATCAGGTTGACCGTCTGCTTCTGCATCTGCATTAGCACCCATGTAGGTTATGCCATCCAATATATGTCGTGCACCATCGTTTGCCAGCAGTGTTTGATAGGGAGCATCGGGTAAGTCGCCAAAGTCTAATTGTTCATCATCGATCTTAATCAGATAATCCTCTGTTTCACCATCCTCAAATACACCACTGCCATCCCAGTTGCTGGTTACCTGTGATTCTGTGATAGAAAAACGAACCCAGACATAACCGGAATTTGGTCCAATGGTAAAGGTTGGAAGCCCACCCAATCCTGAGAGAGTGCCAACATATCCATTTGGTACCGGGTGATTAACTACCAGATGCTCTGGAACCATTGTAGCATTACAGGTAGTTGATCCATCATTGGCCCACTGTCCATCCTGATTCCAGTCAAACAACACATTAACATATCCTGTTGTATTACCCGGCATAAGATTTGTTATTGAGATGTCGATATTTGTTCCCCAGATCAGGTTTGTACAAACCGATCCAAGTGATTGGGTTGTTGTAGAACAGGGAACAACGCTCTCTGAGCCGGGTGATCCTGTTATTGTATATCCTGCTGCAATCATCAATCCAGCATCACCATCATTAAAGCATTCATCCTGATTGTAGAGATTACTGAAGGTTGGGCAATTAGCTGCATTACCTTCGGTTTCCAGATCATAAGATGCACCAAAATATGCTCCGAAATTGTTATGTTCTACATATCCTGCAGGTCCTGAAGCCTTACAGGTTGGGAAATTACCAACAGTTCCCAAACTTGGATAGGCAACAGCGTCTTCTGGTGCATCACCATATTCCCGGGGTTCAGGATCAGGTACATCATCCAATACAAAAACACCTACACCATATTGTGTCATACCATAATATGATCCAGCCCAGGTCATTCGTGCAGGTGTGTAAACACCAGAACTACGATGAAAACCCCAAGTGTCGTGCATAATTATCTCATTTGTTGCGGCATTATATCCCACACCTAACATTGTATGACCTTCAACCTGAATCAAAACAGGTCGATTGTTATCTATCTCATTCTTATATTGATCAAAAGTAAATCCATAGGTTAAGCCTTGTTCAGCAATGTATTGGTTATAACAGACATAGTTAGAACCATTATTAAAAATTGAATAACCTCTTGATTCAACGAAGTTTTTTATTCCTGTTATTCCTGAAAATGTTACACCCCATCCGGCAATTATACCTGTATCACTTGGGTAACCATTTGATGCGAACCAGAATGTTGTTCCTCCATCATTATTATAACCATCGGCAGCACTCCATTGGCTTGTACCCATATAATCACCTGTGCAATCACCATAGGTATGTTGGACACCTCCCGAGACCCAGGGGTCAGGGCCAGATTGATTCACGTCTATCCAATAATCGTCAACATGGCCTGCGACAACACGACCATCAAATCCGTTGTGGGTAGCACTGATAGGGCATTCGTAACAGTTTGCGCTGGTATAAGACGTATAAGTCCAATAGGGTGTTACTGTATCAGGAATGGGACAAACACCCCCATTTGTAGGGCCTGTGTACATGTTGGGATAACTATTACGATCATAATAACCCATTGCCATCGCTGCAGAGGTAGCAGAGCAACCGTAAGCCCAGCCAAAACCAGGTACACCAGAGATTACAACATCAGTACGGGTAAGTGGGATATTCTGAGGCTCATAATTCTCCGGAGGATATCCTCCAGGAACAACGATCTTATCGATTAATTGACCATCAATCTCGATTGTCTCAACTGAGGCAGGTTTTGCATAAACACTGGCCGATATCAGCATCAGTATTACTAAAATATATAAATAGATAACATTTTTCATCACTCCTCCTCTCCTAATTAATTGCCTTTATAATATAAAACTTCTTATCATTACCGGGGCTTGTATCTGTCCAATTTGTAGGGATAATGCCTGATGCTTCCAACGTGGAAAAACTTCCCTCTGGATCAATATCACTATAGATATTGTAACTTGTGGCTCCAGCAACCGATTCCCAGGTTAACTGAGCATTTCCTCCAACAATAACAATTGCCAGATTTATAGGTGCATCGGGGACTGATCCTGAAACGTTTAATGTAATGGGTATCGTTAGTAATGATTCATCCAAATCATTGGAATGAATCTCCAGTTCTGCAGTTTTGATAGTACCAATAGTCATACCGGTGCTATTAAATTCAAGGGTTACATCAAGATCATCTCTTCCTGAACCAGCGATTGTTCCGATTTCATTAGCTGTAATTTTAAGCCAGGATGGAGTCAAAACACCCCTGATATGCCAATTCCAGTCTACCTCATTGTCCGAAAGCGTTGTCCAACCACCCCAATAGAGAACATCTCCCTTACCTGCAACTGCAGAATTGGATCCACATCCGGCTGGATGGTCTGCCGTTGCATCTATTGAATATCCAATCCAATATTCAAGACTGCTTTCCAAAAGAATTGGTGATGAAAGCTCTATAGTTGTCCAACCACCGGCAACTACCTCTGAAGTTACATCTTCCGTATAAATTTCCGTACCGGGGTTTCCAGGAGAACCTCCACTATAAACCTTCAACGTAACATTACTGAAATCGGTGTTATTTATCACAAATTGGATAGATTTCAGCGCATAACCATCATAATATGCTGCTAATTCGTCGGAGGTAAATCTCGCTATGCAGATGAATGATGCTACTGCTTCGGCTCCAATACCATAACCTATAAAATCATCATCATAGCTTATGGTTGCGTCTGTTCGATCATGCGAATTGGGATGAGAGCTTTCGATAGGATTCATGTATGATGAAATCATTCCTGCAGGTCGATCAGGATATGCGATTCTTTCCTCATTACCTGAATCTTCTCTGGTTAGATAATTAAGATTTGTTGAATAATAAAGATTACCAACACCAGTATTCTCAATATTGATATTGTGTAATTCTGTTTCATCTTCACCCATATTTACAGTCAGCGAAGTAGGTGAGACTGCGATTTCAGGGGGATCAATAATCAATCCGCTTACAATGAGAGAGAAGGTTTGATCTGATGCCAGGGTGCCCTTATGGGCTATTGTGATCGTGTAAATATCGTTGGTCGGAGAATTCACCAGAATCTGTTCAACATTATCGACAGCATTATCACTATTGTTTGTAGCAGCATTAGCAGGATTGCTTACATCCAATTTCCAGGGATAGCCGGTAAATCCTGTTTTGGTTATTCGCATATCAAGGTCATTAACCAACATTGGAGTTGAAGGATTAAGTAGTGTTGATGAGGGGGGATTCCCCGGTAGATCAGTCCAGCATAAGGTTGCCTTTAATTCCTCTAAACCAGTTGCCTGAACATCAAGTTGATATGTTTCTCCATTGGATAAATTATCTTCAATTATCAAAACAGATTCATTTCGATGATCAATATACTCTATTGCGCGTTCTGTGTTCATCAATCCCCAACCATACATATAATCAGGACCATCATTTGGTCCAGCTTCATCTGCAGTATGGATGATTAAACCTTTTAGCGATGAACTGAGCATCCAGGATCGATAATTACTATTGTAGTATTCCTGGATCAAACCTGCAGAGCCTGCTGCTGATGGGGAAGACATAGAGGTGCCCGAATACCAGTCGTAATCTGTATTCCCAGGAGAAACACATGATTTGAGATAGGAACCATTGGCAACAATATCAGGTTTTATCCTACCGTCATCTGGAGGTCCCCAGGATGAGAAGGAGGTAGCTGAGACATCGCTTAGATTAGTATATCCAAAGGGGATATCTTCCACTGCCCCAACTGTCATCAGATTTTTCGCAACAGCAGTTGTTCCTAAACAATCCCAGGGACCATCGGCATCACGCGTGTCTGTACTGTAAACCCAGTCACCATCATATACCCAATGTTGAGTGCCTGCGGTCGGACCAGAATCATTTCGATCATTTCCCGCTGATTGGAACATCAAATAATAGGGAGCGTTGTAAGCAATCTGATCTCTTGCTTCGGAGTATGTTGTATAAAGGCCAAACCAGTTATCCTCTGTTGTACTTACTGATAAGTCACCCAACCAGGCCCAGAGGCCATCACCAAAATAGTTGTAATCCCAACCATATCCAAAGCCATAGGAATGGTTGGATATAATAGCTCCTTCAGCAGCTGCGGTAGCCATCTCGCTTGTGTCACTATTCCAGTCAAAACTAACTAAATCAGCTTGATACGACATACCTTTTGCATCAGTATCTACACCAGAGGCAATTAATGTGCCTGCAACATGGGTTGCATGTGCATTTACAACAGGAGAGTCTCCAGCGTCTCCGATTGTTACTCTACCAGTAAGCTCTTGATGTGTAGTTAGGGCAAAACCACCATCCCATTCGTGCAGGGTAATACCGCTTCCCGTCATATTATATCCACTGGAACCACTGGGATGGACCTCATCAGTTGATATTGTTTGAGCAGATACCGCATTGTGGGTTATATAAAATAGGGGTCTTCCTGCTATTGAAAATGCTTGAAGTTCAATTGTTTTACCATCCGGGAATTC
>CAYYLA010000152.1:0-4319 GCA_964441785.1 uncultured Candidatus Cloacimonadota bacterium
AGGATGTTTTGAGCAAGATAGGAATTGCCGGAAACAAAGGAACAGGCGTTAGGTCAGATTGTTATGTAACATTAGAGCTGACCGAATCAGGCGGGATAAATCTTGATATCAAAAGTAAGGTTGGAAAACTATTTGGTAACGATATCAAAGAACTCTGCCTCAATGTATTAAATTTTTACGATATCGAAAATGCAAACCTGTCAGTGGAAGATACCGGAGCTCTTAATTGTTTTATGGCTGCCAGATTGGAAGCTGCAATTAAACAAGTTATCGATACAGATAAGGATTATCTGCTGGAGATGATCCCTGAAAATAAATATTCAACAAAAAAAGATCGCTATAGACGATCACGTTTATATCTTCCGGGGAATACACCAAAACTCTTTATCAATGCAGGATTACACAAGCCTGATGGTGTTATTCTTGATCTGGAAGATTCGGTTGCCCCATCCAAAAAAGCCGAAGCCAGAATTATGGTTCGTAACACCTTGAGATCTGTTGATTTCTACGGGGTTGAACGCATGGTTAGAATTAATCAGGTTCCTAAAGGTCTTGATGATCTTGATTATGTGATTCCTCATTATGCTAATCTGATTCTGGTCCCAAAATGTGAGTCCGTTGAACATATCAAAGCTGTGAATGATAGAATTGAGAAGATCAAAGCTGATAATGATCTTGATTATCCTGTCTATCTGATGCCAATTATCGAAAGTGCACTGGGTGTTATCAAGGCTTATGAAATTGCAACAGCTGCTGATAATGTTGTTGCTCTTGCTATCGGGTTGGAAGACTATACAGCAGACCTTGGTACTCAAAGAACAAACGAAGGCAAAGAGACATTCTTTGCAAGATGCCAACTGGTCAATGCAGCTCATGCTGCAGGTATCCAACCAATTGATTCTGTGTTCTCTGATGTTTCAGACATGAACGCTCTGGCAGCTAATGTACAGACCTCAAAATCGCTTGGTTTCGAAGGAATGGGTTGTATTCATCCAAGACAGATCAGCGTGATTCATGATAACTTTGCTCCAGGAGAGAAAGAGATTGAGAAAGCAAAAAAAATTGTTAATGCTTTTCACATCGCAACCGATAAAGGATTGGGCGTTGTATCCCTTGGTTCGAAAATGATTGATCCGCCAGTTGTGAAACGTGCTCAAAAAAGCATCCATATGGCTATCGAAACTGGTAAACTTGCAGAAAACTGGAGGGATGATTATGTCAGCTAATGAAATAAAAAATGCAGTTAACAGAATGGTGCCAACCGAGATTAATGGTAAAGAAGCTATCCCTTTTAAGGGGGTTGGAAAACATCGTCCCGAAGGTAGAGTTTATGGACCTCCAATACCAACCTGTATAGATTTTCCAGATGATGGAAATAAGCAGATCGCAAACCTGAAAGAAGCATTGGTAAAAGCTGGTTTAAAAGATGGTATGACCATCTCCACTCATCATCATCTCAGAAACGGAGACCTGGTTGCCAATGAGGTATTCAAGATTGCTAATGAGATGGGTGTCAAAGATCTGATCTGGTATCCTTCTGCTTCTTTCCCATGTCACGAAGAGATTATTGAGTATCTTCAAAATGGTACAATCCATCATATCGAAGGTAGTATGAATGGACCACTGGGGCGTTTTGCCAGTCAGGGTAAAATGCGTGGTGTTGGTATTCTTCGCTCTCATGGCGGTCGTGTTCAGGCTGTTCAGGATCAGGAAGTAAAAATTGATATCGCTGTTCTGGCTGCACCTGCAGCTGAGCAGTTTTGTAATGCAACCGGACAGAGTGGTCCTTCTGCCTGTGGTGTTCTTGGATATGCTAAACCTGACTATCTATATGGCGATAAGGTTATCATTGTTACGGATAAGCTGGTTGATTTCCCCTGCATGCCGATGGAAATAGAAGGTAATTACGTTGATAGCGTTGTAGTGGTTGATAAAATCGGTATTCCAGAAAAAATTATATCAGGAACAACCAGGATTACCAAGAGCCCCGATCGTCTTATGATTGCCGATTTAACAGCACGTTTTCTAGAAGTTTCCGGCATTCTTCAAGATGGTTGTTATATGCAGTCTGGAGCTGGTGGTACATCACTGGCCATCGGATATTATACACATCAAATACTTAAGCAAAAAGGTTGGAAATCCAAACTTGGTTTTGGTGGCAGCACAAAATATATGGTAAATATGTTGGAAGATGGTACAATGGAACACATCCTTGATGCACAGGCTTTCGATCTGGACGCTGTTCGCAGTATTGCTGAGAATAAAAACCATCACCAATATCCTGTATTCAACGCTTATAACTATCACAGTAAGGGTAACTTAACCTCAATGATGGACATCATGATCCTTGGTGCTACAGAGGTCGATTTGAACTTCAACGGCAATGTGGTAACCCACTCTGATGGATATATGCTCCATGGTATCGGTGGCTGGCAGAACTGTCTCCATGCGAAAAATGTAATCTTGCCGATTCCATTATTCAGAGATAGAATTCCGGTTATTCGTGATGAAGTAACAACCGTGGTCGGCCCTGGTGAGTTAATCGATGTGATCATTACCGAGCGTGGTATTGCAATTAATCCGAAGCGTCAGGATCTGCTTGATGCAGTTAAGGGCTCTGGATTACCAATTAAAACAATCCAACAATTAAAAGACGAAGCTGATAAAATCTGTGGTAAAGCACAGAAACCAAATATCGGAGATAAGGTTGTTGGTGCAATCAAATGGGTTGATGGCACTGTTATTGATGTTGTGAGACAGGTGCTTGACTAGATGAAACACTTGATATCTGCCCTGATTTTTCTTCTAGTTTCGCAGTTTTTATCTGCGGATCTAATGCTGAATCAGTTTGGCCGTATAGATCAAAAACCTGGCAGAGAGATTCTGGATGCTCAGAAAAGGATTATTGATAACGATTATTGGATGATTAGTCAGGGGATGAACTTCCACGGAAATTCACTCTTTAAAACAAAAAATGGCTTCATCGCTATTAGAACGCTGGAAGAGAATGTCGCTACTGATCTTCGCATCTATGATAATAAGGCTAATCAGCTTTTATATCAGAGCTATCCGGCGGTTATCAATTTAAATATCTCTCAAAATGGCAGATATGCAGCATTCCTGGATAGAAAACAGATTCGTCTGTTAGATCTTGAGACGCTTAATGAATCTCTTTATAAAGGCTCTGCAGTCTTTGCTGTATCCAATTCTGGAGAGATCTGTTATCAGGATCAGGATGGTCGGATTCATTTCAAAAATAAGGAATATTCTTTTGATACAAATAATGTTAAGATAGGATTCTTTGATGGGATTCCATTGATTGCTCATGATAATACGATCGTTGCTATTGTTGCGGAGCTAGCGACAAAAATCCACAATTTCGATAGTAAAATTGTGGAGTTTTGCAACCTTGATGGCAAACTCTTTATCACAACTGGTCGAACAGGTAATGCCTCGAGAAGGTTCATTCTTTGGGAATCATCTGATCTGAAGAATTTTGATCAAATTGATGACGTTAAAATCGAGCGAACCAGAGAGCATGCAGATATTCATTCGCCACTCCATGGTGAAGGTGATGCACCCTGGGCTTTACCCATTGGTAATAGCTATGCTGAATATCAACGTTATGGAACAAGTGATTATCTTCATCCTGGTGTTGATTATTTAGGTGCAGACAATGCTCCGGTTTTTGCAGTTGAAGATGGCTATGTTAAAGCGATTCTAACAACTGGAGGTTCGGCTTATTGGCGTACAGCTATCGCATTAACAGATAGCACTGGTGAACAGGAGGGCTATCTGTATGCCCATCTGAATCAGAACTCTTTCATGTATGATGTCGGTGATTTTGTTATGGCAGGTGAAATGATAGGAACGCTTTATCCCTGGGGTTTTGCAGATTTCACTCATTGTCATTTTGCCCGGGTGCGGGATGAAGGTGAAACCTGGAGCGGGAGCTGGTGGACAACTACCGACCCCCTGCAGGATGATCTTGATTTCATTGATAATACACCACCTGAATTTCTCAATACAGTGGATGATAAGCTTTTCGCTTTCAAATCAGTTAATGGGTTATTCTTAACCGAGGATTATCTGCACGGAGAATTTGATATTATATCAAAATCCTTTGATACAGCTAATTCTCCCTGGCGTATTGATGTTCAGGAGATATCCTATTCTTTGCATCCTGTGAATGAACCTGATTCAACTATCTTTAGTAAATTTTCTTATGCTTTTGATATGGATTTGGATACTTATTCATCCGGGGTTGCAGATAATGAAGCGCTTCAGGTAATATATTCACTTGATGATCCCTGTCAAAC
>CAYYLA010000152.1:4329-7154 GCA_964441785.1 uncultured Candidatus Cloacimonadota bacterium
GGTGATTCTGTTATTACATGGGATGATTATAGTTATCATTTTGATTCATCTCAATTTGATGATGGTGATTATATCCTGAAGGTTACGATTAAGGATGCCAGTTTCAATGAAACCTCAGCAGAGATGGAGATAACCATAAACAACAGTTTGGATGTTGAAAATCTCACGTTTCCCGCTGCAGTTATAGAGTCATCAAATTATCCAAATCCCTTTACTAATGGATCTAATCAACGTGGTGAAGGAACAACAATTTGTTTTACTTCCAATCTAGATTTTGCTGAAGCTGAACTGTCAATTTTCGATATCAAAGGACGAGTTATCTTAACCAAAAAAATAGAAAATATTAGAGCTGGAATTGAAGAAAAAGTTTATTGGTCTGGGAAAGATGCATCCAGCGGTATCTATTTGTATCAGATCAAAACAAAAAATATTAACCACAAAGCAAAAATATTATTGCTGAAATAAAGATAAAATCAAAGAGGAGATGATTATGGCAAAGAGAACAATCGTATCAATGCCCGGAGATGGTATTGGACAAACAGTATTACCCGAAGCTATCCGTGTATTGGATGCTGTTGGATTTGAAGCTGATTATGTACATGCAGACATCGGCTGGGAATTCTGGTGTAAAGAGGGGAATCCACTTCCTCAAAGAACATTGGATCTTATCGCAGAACACAAAATAGCTCTTTTTGGTGCTATTACTTCAAAACCAAAAAGTGAAGCTGCAAAAGAACTTGCTCCTGAACTTCAGGATAAAGGTTATGTTTACTATAGCCCTATCGTTGGATTACGTCAGCACTTCATGCTTGATATCTGCCAGAGACCTTGTATCTCTTTCAAAGGTAATCCATTAAACTTTATCCGTAGAGGCGCAAATGATACCATCGAAGAACCAGAAGTTAATGTTGTCGTTTTCCGTCAGAATACCGAAGGTTTATATGGTGGTGTAGAATGGACTAATCCTGATGATCAGGTTTATGATGCATTAATGACACATCCGAAATTTAAGAAGAATTTTAGCTGGTCTCCACGTGAAGAGGTTGCTGTTTCTACACGTATTTTCACAAAAAAATATTCCGAAAGAATCTGTCGTGCAGCTTTTGAATATGCAAAAAAATTCGGTTATGAAAGAGTTACCCTTTGTGAAAAACCAAACGTAATCAGGGAGACATCAGGAATGATGTTGGCAATTTGTAGAGAATTGGATAAAGAATATGAAGATATCTGGTTCAACTACACAAATATCGATGCTCAGATGATGTGGTTAACAAAAGATCCTGAAAAATATGGTGTGATTATTGCCGGTAACATGTTTGGTGATATCGTATCTGATGGATTTGCCGGACTCGTAGGTGGTCTTGGTTTTGCTTGTAGTGCTAATATTGGTGAAGATGTAGCCATCTTCGAACCAACCCATGGTTCAGCACCAAAATATGAAACACTCAATCCATCAATCGTTAATCCTATCGCTATGATTATGTCAGCTTGTATGATGCTTGATCATATTGGCGAAACTGAAAAAGCTGCTAAGATCAGAAAAGCTATTGCTAAGGTTGTAGAAGAAGGTAAAGTAAGAGCATATGATATGCTTAAAATGCGTGGTTGTCAGGAAGTTCTTGATAATGGTGCAGCTTCTACCAGTGAGATGACAGATGCAATTATTGCTGCTCTGTAATTATGAAGGTTATAAATAAATTAATGTGATACCTGGCGTTCCCGGATGTAAGTCCGGGAACCTTTTTTAATTAAGGAGATTGTATGGATATTAACAAATTATGGCCTGAATTGGCTTGGATTAACGATGACGATTTAAGAGCTAAAGTGACTAAAACCTGGGAACTTGCTCTGAAAAAGAGTGTTCTTACAGCTGAAGATCTTCAGACTATTCCATTCACTCTGCTCTGTGGTCCTGATTTAAAGGTTACTTTTATGGATCATAAGCGCAGTGTTGTGCATATTGCTAAAGCTGCCGGTGAAAAATGTAATGAATTCTATCACGGTGAACTTCCGGTGAATATGGATGTCCTTATTGCTGGTGCAATTTTAGCAGATGTTGGTAAATTACTTGAATATGTCCTTGATGAAAATGGTAAAGCGGTTCAAGGGACCTATGGCAAATATCTCCGTCACCCTTTCAGTGGTGTGTCTATTGCTGAAGAGTGTGGCGTTCCTGCTGAAGTCTGCCATATTATTGCAACACACGCCGGTGAAGGTGATATGGTTAAGAGAACCACAGAAGCTTATCTTGTTCATCATGCCGACTTTATGACATTCCTGCCTTTCAAAAGCAGACTTAAAGTTTAATTCGTAATTCGTAATTATTTTAATCCGAAGGAGAAAAAAATGGGTTTAACACTGATAGAAAAAATCCTGGCGAATCATAGTGATAAAGATGTAGTGATTCCAGGTGAAATTATTGATATTGAGATTGATGTTAGAGCTGCACGAGATTTCGGTGGTGCTAATGTTGTTAAAAATCTCATAAATAATGGTCTTGAAGTTGATGATGTTTCAAAGACCTTTTTTACATTTGATTGTAATCCAACCGGATCAGATCAGAAGTATGCTGCAAATCAGCAGTATTGTCGTTTGTTTGCACGTGAAAAAGGCATAAAAGTATATGATATAAATGCCGGTATTGGTACGCATCTTGTAATCGAAAAGGGTATGGCTTATCCCGGATCAACCGTAATATCTACAGATTCACATGCAAACATTCTGGGTGCAATTGGCGCATTTGGTCAGGGTATGGGTGATAGAGATATTGCAGCAGCCTGGGCTAATGGTAAAAGCTGGTTTAAGGTTCCAAAATCTATCAAATT
>CAYYLA010000153.1:0-7089 GCA_964441785.1 uncultured Candidatus Cloacimonadota bacterium
TTTCATATTATCAAATCTCCTGATTTATTCTATTATTCCCCCGCCAATCATCTCATCTTCATGGTAAAAAACAGCTGATTGACCGGGTGTAATTGCGCGTACTGGTTTCGCCAGGGTAACAGTAGCCCTGTGCTCTTCTATCTCAAGGTTGGATACCTCCGCGGGTCGGCTATTGTAACGTATCTGCACCATTAGTTTGGATGAATCGGCTGGTTTGCTCCCGCTAATCCAATTGATGGATGAGACTGAAAACCTTGTTCGCTCCAGATCGACAGGTTTTTCTGTTACAATTAATACATTGTTTTTCGTATCCAATTTTAACACATAAAGTGGGGAAGACCAGGGTGTGTTAAGCCCTTTGCGTTGACCAATTGTGTAAAGATGCAAACCTCGATGTTTCCCGATTATCTGCCCATCCGGCAGGATAATATTTCCCGGTTTTAAATCGATGTGTTTCTTAATATAATGTTCGTAATGGCCTTTGATGAAGCAGACCTCCGGGCTGTCACCTTTATCGTGAATTGGTAACTCCAACTCTCTGGCGATCTGCCGAATCTGATCCTTGTTATATTCTGCCAGAGGGAATAGTGTCTTGCTCAGTTGATGTTGGTTTAAACCCCATAACATATAGGATTGATCTTTAGCTTTATCATTGGCTGCAAACAATCGGAAGATACCAGCGATCTCTTCACAGCGTATGTAATGTCCGGTAGCAATAAGATCGGCACCAAACTCAATAGCAGCATCCAATAAGGATCCCCATTTGATGGTTGGATTGCAGAGGGTGCAGGGATTGGGAGTTCTGCCCCTCCGATATTCTTCGATAAAATTATGCTCAACAATTGCTTTAAAATCATTTGAAACATCGGTGACATAATGCTTGATACCAAGTGTGTTACACACTGCTTCAGCATCCTTAATAGAGGCATCAATCCCTTCATCAGGTAGAAAACCGTATGCCTGGTTCTGGTAATGACGCATAGTGATACCAAAGACATCATAACCCTGCTTCATCAATAATGCTGCTGCAACAGAGCTGTCTACTCCACCACTGATGGCAATGGCTACGGTTTTTTTCATACTACGCTTTTATCCTCTTAATAGCTGCACCTAAGTTTTGCAATCTGGTTTCAATGCGTTCGTATCCTCTATCAATATGATAAATACGGGATATTGTGGTTGATCCTTTTGCTGCTAATCCGGCCAGAACTAAGGCTGCACTGGCGCGTAGATCTGTTGCCATCACCTGAGCTCCACTGAGGTTTTTTACTCCATTTATGTGTGCTACATTGAGGTCAATCGTGATATCTGCATCCAATCTGTTTAACTCTGCAACATGCATAAAACGATCAGAGAAAATTGTTTCTTTGATTGTTGATGTGCCATTTGCAATGGTCATTAACGACATAAACTGAGCCTGTAAATCCGTTGGAAACAGTGGATAAGGTTCGGTTATAATATCTACAGGTCTGATCAAATCTCCTGGGATAACCTTCATTTGATTGCCCTGGATTTTAAAATCACAACCTGCATCTTTCATTTTCTCCAGCAGGATTGAGATATGTTCCGGGATGCAATTCTCGATAGTTATGCTACTTCCTGTAATTGCTCCGGCAATAAGCATTGTTCCAGCTTCAATCCTGTCTGGGATCATCTCCATAGTAACAGGTTTCAGTGATGAAACACCATTTATTGTGAGGGTCGTTGTATCCTTGCCATCGATATCTGCGCCCATCATGATGAGAAAATCAATCAAACTGCCAATCTCGGGCTCAACTGCAGCATTCTTTACTACCGTTGTACCTTCGGCTAATACTGCTGCCATCAAACAATTGGCTGTTGCTCCAACACTCACCTTTGGAAAGATGATTTCACATCCACGCAATTTGTCACAGGTTGCGTTTATATAACCGTGCTCAATTGTTATAGTTGCACCTAATTTCTCCATTACCATCAAATGTAAATCTACCGGACGTGTACCGATAGCACAACCTCCAGGAAATGATACCTTTGCCTGCCCAAAACGGGCTAATAAAGGTCCAAGTACATAGATCGAGGCTCGCATTTTGCTTACAAGCTCATAGGGCGCTTCAAAAAAATTGTTGTGGGTAGAATCGATTGATAAGGTGCTATTTTCATGGTTAACTCTTGATCCTAATACACGTAGCACATGTGACATCATTTTGATATCATTCAGATAAGGAACATTCTTGAGAACCGATGTTCCTTCGCAGAGTAAAGCTGCTGTCATTATAGGTAGAATCGCGTTTTTCGCTCCATTTATTTTTACGCTACCGCTAAGTTTGCGTCCACCTTCGATTATAAATTTATCCATAAAAACCTCTGAAACGTAATTTATTTTATCATTACATATCTGTCAAAGTTGTTTAAATCTCTTTTTATTTTAATATTGGAATAACCATTATTTCGGGCTATTTTAATGATGCGTAAAGCTTGATCTGCACCGATTTCAAAGTACATAGAACCCTTCTCTTTCAAATAATTACCTGCCTGCTCAATGATCTGTCGATAGAAATAAAGACCATCCTCAGTAGCAATCAATGCATTTGATGGTTCATGATCCTTAATCTCTGTCGGCAATTGATTGAAATCAGAGGCGGAGATGTAGGGAGGATTAGAGACGATCAAATCGTAAGAATCATTAACTTTTTCAAAGAGATTGGATTGTTTAAAATCAATCTCAACCTGATTAATTCTGGCATTTTCTCCAGCAATAGCCAAAGCAGATGACGAGATATCAACAGCTGTGATTTCAGCCTGCGGAAACAACGTTGCAAGAGCAATTGCTATGCAGCCACTACCTGTGCCGATCTCAAGAATCCTCATGGGTTTTTGTATCTCGGCAAATGTTGTTTCTATCCAATCTACCAGAAACTCCGTCTCCGGTCTTGGTATTAATACCGCTGGTGAAACATAAATTTTAAAACCATAAAACTCAGTATAACCAATAACATATTGCAGTGGAATACCGCTTAGGCGTTTTTTTGATAAAGCCAGAATCTGTGTGTTTTTTGCTTCATCAATCTCAGATCCCATCTGCAGAAAAAGATCTGTTCTATTTAGGTTAAGGACGTGCATCATTATTAGCTCAGTATTCACTTCTGGTGAAGGAATTCCTGCTTCATCGAAGCTATGAGTCAGTTGATTATACATTGCTCTAAGATTCAATATTTTGTCCTAAAAAAACAACCTTCAGTTCCGAAGAGCCTGAAGGTTGCCGTGTTTATATGTTTAAGAGAAAATTAATATCCCCGGACTCTTTTTAATATCTTTTCCTGAATATTTCCGGGAACTTTTTCATGTTTGTAAAATTCCATTGTATATACCGCTCTACCTTGAGAAATAGAGCGAAGACGTGTAGAGTAACCGAATAATTCGCGCATTGGTACTTCAGCTACAATCTCCTGTTTACCTATTTGCGTACGGATTGTATCGATTTTTCCACGTTTTGAATTAATATCACCGATAATCTCACCTACAAACTCTTCCGGTGTTATAACACTTACCAGCATTATAGGTTCCATTATGATTGCCTCAGCTTTTCTCAGCGCTTCGCCAATACCTATTGAGGTTGCAATGGCAAAGGCTGTTTCGTTAGAATCCACTTCGTTGTATTTCCCTCCCACCAGTTCAATATGAACACGCTCGGTTGGACTGCTCATAATGGGGCCATCCAACAAAGAATTAATTGCACTCTCTTCGATAACCGGCCAGAATTCTGATGGAATAATCTCTTCACTTACCGCAACCTTGAAGATATTACGGAATTTGCCTTCCATCTCTTCTTTTGTAAGTGGTCGAATCTTAAAATCTACAACTGCAAAATTGCCTTTTCCACCCATTTCACGGATGAATTCTCCAGTGACAGAAACCTCTTTGGAGATGGTTTCTTTATAGGCAACCTGTGGATTACCAACATTGCATTGAACATTAAATTCACGTTTAAGTCGGTCTAATATAATCTCCAGATGAAGTTCACCCATTCCAGAGATAAGGGTTTGCCCTGTATCTTTGTTTTGTATTACTCTAAAGGTTGGATCCTCTTCTTCCAGCTTATGTAATGCTTCCTGCAAAGAATCCTGATCTGCTTTCGTTTTTGGCTCGATTGCTATGGAGATAACCGTGTCGGGGAAAGCGATATCAGAAAGAAGAATATCATAATCAAGATCGGTTAATGTATCACCAGTTTTGATAAATTTTGGACCAACAATAGCAGCTATATCTCCAGCTCTAAGATCTCCAATATCTTTCTTCTTATTGGAATGAACCTGCAGGATCCGGGATATTCGCTCTTTTTTTCTATTTGTATGATTATAAACGGTTGAACTGCGTTTCACAGTACCGGAATAGACACGAATGTAAACAATTTTGCCCACAAATTTATCAATCTGTACTTTAAACGCCAGTGCAGAGAATTTCTCTTTTGGATCAGGAAGAATTTCTACTTCCTCTTTTGTAGTTTTTAAAACACCTTTAGTAGGTGGAATATCCAATGGTGATGGCAGATAGTTGCAGATTGCATCCAACAACAATTGAGCTCCAATATTCTTTAAGGAAGATCCGCAGAGAACCGGGACAAATTGTTCATCAATGGTTGCTTTTCGTATAACTTCTATCAATAACGATTCTTCAATCTCCTGTTCTTCCAATACCAGTTCCATCAGATTATCATCATAGTCCGATAATTGTTCCAGGAGATGTTGTCTGGCTTCTTCGGCCAGGGTTATGTAATCCTCTGGAATTTTCCGAGAACTGTATTTAACACCCAGCGTTTCCTGGTCGAAAACAAACAGTCTCATCTTAACCAGATCTATAACACCATCAAATTTATCTTCTTTACCCATGGGAATTTGGATAGGGACAGCTTTATCGGTCAATCGATCATGAATCATCTCAAGAACATTTTCGAAATCTGCTCCCGATCGATCCATTTTATTGATAAAGGCTAATCGTGGCACCTGATAGCGATCAGCTTGATGCCAAACTGTTTCGGATTGAGGTTCTACACCACCAACCGCACAGAAGATACCGATTGCACCATCCAGGACGCGTAGAGAACGTTCTACTTCAGCAGTAAAATCTACATGACCCGGGGTATCAATAATATTGATTTGTTTATCATTCCAGAAACAGGTAGTGCAGGCAGATGTTATTGTAATACCTCGCTCTTTCTCCTGTTCCATCCAGTCCATAACAGCGTTTCCATCATGGACTTCACCCATTCTATGAATGATGCCGGTATAAAACAACATCCTTTCGGTTGTTGTTGTTTTACCGGCATCAATATGGGCCATTATACCGATGTTACGCAGGTTTGATAGTTCTGTCGGCATAAGGCAATATAAAATTACACTCTGAAATGAGCGAAAGCTTTATTAGCTTCTGCCATTTTGTGAGTGTCTTCACGTTTCTTAATACTGGCACCTTCTTTTTTATAAGCAGCAAGCAGCTCACCAGATAAACGTTCGGTCATGGTTTTTTCAGATCTACCTCTGGCATAACCAATAATCCAACGGAATGCTAATGCCTGTGCATTCTTTGGTGTAACTTCGGTAGGAACCTGATAGTTAGCACCACCAATACGACGTGATAAAACCTTAATAAGAGGTTTAACATTATCAACGGCCTGTTCGAATACCTCAAGAGCATCTTCTCCAGTTTTTTCATGAATTATGTCTAATGATTCATAAACGATTTTCTCTGCAAGACTCTTTTTCCCACGTTGCATAATGGCGTTTATAAATTTACTTAAAACGACACTTTTGTATTTAGGATCAGGTAATATCGTTCTTTCTATAGTTTTACGTCTTCTTGACATCTATCCTCCTATTTCTTCGGGCGCTTTGTACCGTATTTAGAACGGCTGTGAACACGATTATCCACACCTGCTGTATCCAATGCGCCACGAACGATATGATATCTTACACCTGGTAAGTCTTTTACCCTACCACCACGTACAAGAACGATTGAGTGTTCCTGAAGATTATGACCTTCACCCGGGATATAAACTGTAACTTCAAAGCCATTGGTTAATCTAACCCTGGCTACCTTTCTCAAAGCTGAGTTAGGTTTTTTAGGGGTTGTTGTATAAACCCTTGTGCATACTCCCCTCCTCTGGGGACATGATGAAAGCGCTCTGTTTTTTTTCTTCTTAGTTATGCGCTTACGACCTTTGCGTACTAACTGATTAATTGTTGGCACGTTTTTTCCTCCGTTATTCTATTTAGAAATCAAGTATTTCATCCAGCGATTCTTCGTTTACAGCGGGATGAGCAAATTCATTGATAATTTCGCTTACTGTCTTACCTTCACCAAGTGCTTTCTTAACCTGGTTGTTGTAATATCGAGTTCCGGTACCAATTGGAATGCGGTGCCCAATAATAATACTCTCTTTCAATCCTTCCAGATCATCTACCTTACCCTCAATTGAAGCCTGAGTAAGTACTTTGGTAGTTTCCTGGAATGATGCTGCAGAAAGCCAACTCTCTGTCAGTAAGGATGCTTTGGTTATTCCCAAAAGCAATTGCTCAAAGGTAGCTCCTTCGCCACCCTCATTTTCAATCCGCTTATTCTCTCGCATCACTTGATTTCTATCTGCAATTTCGCCTTCCAAGAACATTGTATGCCCTGGATTGCTAATCTTAACTTTTTTGAACATCTGACGAATAATTACACCTATGTGTTTGTCGTCAATCTTTACTCCCTGCTTACGATATACTTCCTGAATCTCATTAAGGATCAATTTTTGAGCTGCTTTGATACCTTTTGCTTTCAGAATATCGTGAGGATCAAGCGGTCCACCTGATAAGGCATCACCACGCTCTACAAAGTCACCCTGGTGCACAATAATACGCTTTCCAGGAGGAATTATGTATTTCTTTTCTGTCTCATCTTCTGCTTTAACATAGATTACACGACCTGACTTTGTTAAATCACCAATAGATACAATCCCGTGAATCTCAGACAGGATTGCTTTTTCTTTTGGTACACGTGCTTCAAATAAGTCCTGTACCCTTGGAAGACCACCAGTAATATCACTTTGTTTAACTGTAACACGAGAAGATTTAC
>CAYYLA010000154.1:0-7006 GCA_964441785.1 uncultured Candidatus Cloacimonadota bacterium
CATCGGGAGTACCCTCATTAAGGCGAATAACTACAGAGCAACTGGTTGAGATAGCATTGTCAGAGTCGTGATCGGAGAAATAGTGTACCTGAACAAGATAGTCACCTTCTGGTGGAGTTGCACAGGTAATATTTTCGGGACCATAGCCGTTAGTATCATCAAAGTCAAGGATAAGTCCATCACCAGTTGTCGGATTTCCATAATAGCATTTGACTCCGTTAGGTCCGGTTGTCCAAAGATCAACGTCGGTTCCACCAGTATCCCAGGTTAGAGTTACTCTGAAACCTTGAGGAGCAATCTCGGCTGAAAATTCTGCAATATCTGTTTCTATCCAAGCACCGGATTGAGCGGTTAACTCAAAATAATGATCTTGTTCTTCTCCATCTCCGGAAAGTGCAATCTCTTTAGAAAAATTACCATTATTGAGATTAACCTCAAACATATTATCATAATCACCATCAAGAACAAGCAGCGCACTTGTTAGTGCTGGGTTGGCAACTGAGCCTGATACAACAAGGATTCTGTCCGTAACAGGTGAATCAATTGGATTGATCTCAACGTAAAAATCAACCTCTAAAATGACAGGACAGGAGATAGTTACATCGAGTCTTGATTCATAGGACGTATCAAAATTAAGTGCAACTTCAGCATTTTCTTCGGAGAAATCAGCTGGTAAAGTAACAGTTGCAGTATATTCGTAATATCCAGAGCCATGACATTCCAGCTGCCATTATCTGGCACGATAACTCCTGGGGTTCCTTCGAGATACACATTACCAGTAACTTCATCCTGGGCTAGATTTTCAATAAAGAATTTAACTTGAACAGTTTCTCCAGGATTCAGTTTTGTATCGTAAAATTCTTCTGAGACAATCTCAAAATCACTAACACGAATATCAATATCAGTTACAGTAACTTGGATAGATGTACTTTTTGATGCACCGAAGGAGTCGGTTGCAGTCATTGTGATTGTAAATTCACCAGGGTCTGTGGGAGTAAAAGTACAACTATTGTCATTATTATCAAGGTCTGTGTAGTTACCACCAGTAATAACCCACTCAAAATCAAGATCACTGCCGATGAGACTGATAACTGTAGCATCGATTTGAACAGGTGAATTCACCACAGGAGCCATCGTAGGGCAGAAGCTGCTTTAGATGATACTGGAAAATTCGGAATACTTATACATCTCCAAGGTTTCGTCAACGATGTCATTTGCAACCACTTCTATTTCATCACTGAGGGATCTAACATAATCTTCGGCGATTACGATGAAATCATAAATACCACCCGGCAGGTCAACGTCTACTTCTTCAGGAGCTTCATCAACAATTACGATTTTTGGTTGATCTTCAGGTTGGTTTCGTTTGATCATGATAACAGTTTTCGGTTCTTCAACATCAATCTGAGTTGTTTTATCAACCGTTTCCTGTTTCACATTACCAGGTGTTGGATCCTGATTATCGTTCATCATTTCTTCCATGATTTCTACCTGACCATCAGCACCTATGGTTCCAACCAGGTGTTTTACACCATCTTTAGCATTCTTTGAAACATTTATGTGAATTCTGGTTGCATTATCTCTATCCCAGATATGTATGTTTCTGCGATTATATTTTTTTACAGGGTCATCATCACTCATATTGAGATAATTATTTGCTTTTTCTTCATTTGTATTACCGGGGATAGAATTTATATCAATCAATCCTTCCTGGTCATCACCGTTTAAGATTTGTTCATAGATTGCCTGATCTGTAAGAGCCAGGTGCTCACGTGCATTAGCTGCCCAATCTGATAACAGGGGAATACCAGAATCTGGATCGGCTAACGCATCTCTTAAGGATTGCTGACCTGTAAAAACTTTGAAGGTAGTTCTTGTCATTTTTGCCGTTCGAACAACAACACCTTTTGCTGCTTTATAAGTCCCAACAACAATAGCCTTTGCTGCATCTGTAAACATATTCCTAGGATCTTCACCATAGGCGACAATATCGTCTTCCAATTCCAGAAGATCATCAAATCTGGTTGCTACAACCTCTGATTGAGCTTCAAGTTGATCGATCAACTCCAACATATCATCATAGGAATCACGATTTCTACTTCCTTCTTCCGGAAGTAAAACATCTTCAAACTGATCAATAATTGCATCCCGGGCTTCCAGTGCTACGTTTATCGATTGATTTGCACCCCAGTATCCCTCCAGGGATTCGTAGATTTCTGAATTTTCGTTGTCCGGCTCTGTACTGCTACTATCCTCACTACAAGAGATAAAAAGTAGTGAAAACATGAGAACTGCTAATAAAATTACTGCACTCCTGACTAATTTCATTTGGCCTCCTAATTCAATATTTCAAATAATCTGAATCATTTTCATTTTGGTCAAGAATATTGTGTAAAAATATGGAATATATATAGGATAAACTAATATTAAGGTTATCAAAATAGCCATCAATAGCTAATTAACAGGTTTCGTTAAATTTTCTTAACAAATTTGTTTTGAGCGATTATTTTTTGTGGTAATTTTTACGGGATTTTTAAATTTTCCGTACCGGTATATAAATTAAATCGATCTCCACGAGCAAATCCTATCAAATAAATGCCGTATTGCCATCCCAGCGAGATTGCTTTGGATGTTGGTGCTGACTTGGAAACAATCATTGGGATTCTAAGCCTGATAGCTTTACGCACAATTTCAGATGAAATTCTTCCCGAACAGAGTAATATTGTTTTTGATAAATCGAGATTTTTGGAAATAGCAACACCTGCAGCTTTATCAACAGCATTATGTCGTCCAATATCTTCTCTTATAAATGTAAGAGATTCATCGATCAACAAACCGGCAATATGAACACCACCTGTCTCTTTGAACAATGAAGAACTTTTGATAAAATCTCTCATCCTCGAGCAAATCACCTTTGGATCGATCACCATATTCTGAAATCCACTGCCTTCATCATTAATGGTTGATGATAATGATGAACCACACCCAGATGTCTTTTCTCCACTATTTTTAAAGTTCCTCAATCGTTCATTTTCGATATCCAAACTGAAATCTATTCTGTTTTCTTCCTGGCAATAATCGGAATGTATAATCTCATTTCTATCTGTTACAATACCTTCGGAGAAGAGGAATCCAAGTGCTAGATTTTCCAGATGCTCCGGCAATACTGAGAGAGTAACCAGATGATCTCCATTAATTGTTATAGTGAAGCTCTGTTCGGATATAACAATATCGGTTTTAAATTGGAGATTACCATTATTAAACTGTTTTATTTCTTTAAGAATTCTATTATCTTTCATTTATACCTTAATTATCCTGCAGGGAGTTTGTTTGTATCTGGGAATCTTTGAGTAGGGGTCAAGCTTACCCGAAGTAAGAAAGTTAGGAGCACTTTCATGGAAATGAAAAGGCAGGAACAATTCTCCCCGAGATACTAGTTTACTGCTTCTTATCCATGCTCTGATTTTCCCACGTGAAGATTCTAACCAGATGGGTTCATTTTCTTTCAACTGATATTGTTCCATATCCAATGGATGGATTTCCAAATATGGATGTGAACTATAGGATTTAAGCGGAAGCGATCTACGTGACATGGTGGCTGTATGATAGTGATACAGATTTCTCCCGGTGTTTAAAACAAAAGGATATGTCAAAGATTTGTTCTCGGAGAGATCCTGATGTTGAACCGGATGTAATTTTCCCAAACCTCGCGGAAAGGAATCCGCATGCATAAAACCTGTTCCTTTATGCTCAGTGTTTAGACATGGCCATTGTAACGCCTCATTTTCCAGTCGTTGATAATTTATCCCACCGTAACTCGGTGTAAGTCCTGCAATCTCATTCATGATATCTGAGGCCGAATTATAAGACATCTCATAGCCTAGTTTTTTGGATATCTCTTTGATATACCAGGCATCTTCTTTAGCAATACCGGGAGGCTCAACTGCTTTTCTCACCCTGAGAACATGCCGATCGGTATTGGTAAAGGTACCCTCTTTTTCTGCGAAACAGGCTGCTGGTAATACGACATCAGCCATAGCTCCTGTATGCGTAAGAAAGATATCCTGTACTACAAGGAAATCCAGTTTGGAAAATAGTTCTTTGGAGTGATTCAGATCGGGATCGGAGATGAGAGGATTTTCCCCCATTACATACATGGCTTTGATCCTATTTTCTCCGATAGCATTTACTATTTCAACTGCGGTTAATCCTGGTTCAAGGCTCATTTTTTCTGCTTGGATATTCCAAGCCCTGGCAAATTTTTGGCGAATTGCAGGATCGGAAACAGGTTGATATCCAGGATAGGTATTGCAGATGGCTCCCATATCCGATGCACCTTGAACATTATTTTGACCTCGAGGTGGATTAATCCCAGTGCTGGACTTTCCAAAATTACCAGTAATCAGGGCCAGATTAATAATTGAAAGAACATTATCTGTGCCATGTTCACTTTGGCTCATACCCATTCCCGTAAGAATAGTAGCTCTATCGGCATTGCCATATAATCGAGCTGCTTTAATAATATCCCCGGAATCAACTCCGGTAATAGATTGAGCATACTCAGGCGTATAATTTTTAACATTTTCCCAGAGGTCATTCAACGCTTTTTCACCATCTTCTACACGCGTTTTGATAAAATCATAATCAATAAGCTCCTCTTTAATGATGACATGGGCAAAAGCGTTGAATAGTGCAACATCAGACGCTGGATTCTGTCTCAACCACAGGGTGGAGTATCTAGCCATAGGAGTTTTACGAGGATCGACAATGATTATTTTACAACCATTCCGAGCTGCTTCCTTAACATAGGTTGCAGTAACGGGATGGGTCTCAATTGTATTATTACCGGTGATTATCATCACATCAGCAAATGGTAGTTCTGCAACGGAGTTTCCCATAGCACCGCTACCTATAGCTTTTTGCAATGCTGTAACAGTAGAGGCATGGCACAGCCTGGCACAATGCTCAACATGGTTATTCCCTATAACGCCCCGGAATAATTTCTGGAAGAGGTAATTCTCTTCATTTGTACATTTAGCTGAAGAGAATCCCGCAATTGAATCTGATCCAAACTGTGTAATTATCGCTTTGAATTTATTGGCAATAAGATCCAGAGCTTCGTCTAAAGAGGCCTTTCTGAGTTTACCATTTTTCCTTATCAAAGGATGAGTCAGTCGATCTCTGTGATTTACAAATTGATAACCAAAACGACCTTTAATACACAATCTACCCCAGTTGGGTTTTGCATCGGCACCGGTAACTCTGATAATTTTGTTATCCTTAATCCATAAATCCAGCTGACAGCCAACACCACAATAGGTACAGGTTGTTCTTACTTTTTTATCGATATCACGGATATCTACTTTACCATTCAATGGTTTCTCGGTGAGAGCTCCGGTTGGACAGATCTGAACACACTCGCCACAACCATCACATTCCGAAGCAAACCAGTGGGCAAATCCTGCGACAATATTGGATGAAATACCGCGTTGGTGCATAGATAGAACTTTTTTTCCCTGGATTTCATCACAGGCTTTGATACAACGAAAACATTTGATACATTTGGTTGCATCATAGTTGAGAACAGGGGATGTTTTATCCTCTGGAAGATCTAACTCTTCCACAACAGAATTGTATTTTCTTTTTAACGGATGATCAAGATCATATCGTTTAACAAGTGTAAGAAATTCATCATCATAACTGTAATCATTATCCTCACTATGTTCCGTCAGTAATAGATCTAAGATATCACGTCTGGCAGATTCCAACTCGTCATCAAAAGCTATAACCTCCATTTCTCGATCAATGAAGACAGTGCAGGATGTCTGATAAGGAGGCATTCCCTTAATCTTTACAAGACAGAGTCGGCATGCACCGGTTGGTGTCAATTTACTGTGATAGCAAAGGGATGGGATGTCAAAACCATTTTCACGGGCAACCTCAAGCAGATTCCTTCCCTTCCGGGTGATTATCTGTTTTCCATCGATTGTAATGGTAATCTGTTCCATATTACCCCCGAATCTCTTGAATAATTTCATCTCTAAAATGTTTCCACGCACTTTGCAGAGGTAATTTTGGAGATTGACCCAATGCACAAAGAGATGTTTTGAACATTAAATCTGAAAGGTCAACCATTTTATCAAAGCATGCTTCCAGATCTCTGCAATTGTTTCCAGATGCTATATCCATTATTTCAAGAAGCTGGGTTGTTCCTGCTCGGCAAGGTGTACATTTCCCACATGATTCATGTTTAAAAAAGCGCAAGATGTCTCGCAGGGTTGAGGAAACTTTTTTCGTAGAATTAAGAATAATTATCGCACCTGAACCAAGAGTGAAACCTCTCTTTTTCAGATTATCATAACACAATTCCAGATTGAGATATTGTGGAGGTAAAAAAGTACCAGCAGCACCACCCAGTAGCACAGCTTTTAACTCACCATTTCCAGAAACGCCTCCAGCAAGTGTGTTGATTACAAAATCAAGTGGTGTTCCCATTGGACATTCGTAATATCCCGGATTATTGATATCACCACTGATGGTGAAAATTTTTGTTCCCGGACATGTCTCTGTACCAATGGTTTTATACCATTCTGCTCCATTTTTAATAATTGCAGGTATATTGGCCAGTGTCTCAACATTATTAACAGCTGTAGGTTTGCCAAATAGTCCAATCTCAGCTGGATAGGGTGGTTTTATTCTTGGATGACCACGTTTTCCTTCAAGCGATTCGATCAATGTAGATTCATCACCGCACAGGTAAGATCCTGCTCCGATTTTAAGATCAATCGAAAAATCAAATCCACTCTTCAGAATATTTCTGCCAAGATAACCATGTTCTTTTGCCTGCTCTAAAGCAATTTTTATCCTTTTTATGGATTTTACATATTCACCTCTGATATAGATAAATCCCTTGTTAGCACCGATTGCATAGCCTGATAAAATCAGTCCTTCTATGAATTTATGAGGGTCGTTTTCCATTATGATTCTATCTTTGACGGTTCCTGGC
>CAYYLA010000155.1:0-7005 GCA_964441785.1 uncultured Candidatus Cloacimonadota bacterium
TTCTGTGCTCTCGGTGTTCTCGGTGGTTAATTCAAAGCTGATCGTTGTTGTTGGGTTGAAGGGATTGGGGTAGTTTTGATGTAAAACAATAACAGGACAATTCTCAACATGATCGTCAGAAGCTCCTACTTCTGGAGCACCATATTCATAAGCTCCCATATCGATGATAGCTGTTCCATCTCCATCTCCATCCCAGATACGCTCATTACCAATAATGTCGCTGGGAGGTAAATTCAATCCGTTAGCTTCTGGTATTCCAGTATCTATGCAGGGGGAGCCTTCCAACAAAGCATAAGGATGCTCTCCGGTCCCAGCAAATAATGGAGACTCATTAATATTGCCAGTGCCTTCCCAGCCTCCTGTTATATTAGAATAAGACACCGTAATGAAGCTGGAATAAGCAGCGAATTCTTGTGGGATATTATTGCAGAGGATACAATTCATCAAACTTGGGAAGGAATTATCATTGCAATAAAAATTACAACTACTTAGATTGGCACAATTGTTTGTTATGGTTGAATTATTTATAATTGGACTTGAATCATAGCAGTAAATCGCACCTCCAGTTTCTTCAGAAAGATTACCTGTTATTAGAACATTTACTAAAGAAGGGTTGGAGTTATAGCAACAATAGATTGCACCTCCGTCATAATCAGAAAAATTACCAGATATGATTACATATCTGAGAATAGGACTGGATTCATAACAATCTATCCCACCCCCAAAATCAGCAGAATTATCAGCTATTGTTACATTATCTAAAATCGGATTAGAATACCAGCTACATTGTATTCCACCTCCATTATAATTGGCAGCGTTATTTTCTATTGTAACATTATTTAAGCTTGGATTGGAGTCGGTACAACAAAGACCTCCGCCATAACGAGCAGTATTATCTGATATTGTTACATTGATTAGAGAAGGATTAGAATTATTTATACAAGAAATTCCACCACCAACGCTAACGATGGTTCCTGCTGTGGAATTATCTGTTATGGTTACATCCACCAATCTTGGATTGGAGTTGGTATCGCAGCAAATACCACCACCAGATTGAGCAGTATTTTCTGAGATAGTTAAATCAGTCAGAAGTGGAGATGCATTATAACAATAAATCCCGCCACCGCAATCATTTCCTACATTATCAGTAATATAATTAGACAAAATAGACGGACAGGATTGGTAGCAGTATATACCTCCGCCATGCAAATATGATGTATATCCATTGGTAATTGTAAAACCGGTTAAAACAGCTGTAGAATCTTCATTATCTGCAAAGGTTACAACATGTCCGTTATGGTTTCCATAAATAATTGTTTGAGATAGATATTCAATATTATGGGTTGTTAAATACAAAGAACCTACAGTGATGTTCTTTCCATTGAAATTGATATTTTGATTATACGTACCAGGCTGTACAAGAACTGTATCACCATTAATAGATGCATCAATACCTGCTTGTATGGTGGTAAAGTCCTCCGGAATATTTATGATTAAAGCAGAAAGAGTAAAAGCAAAAAGCAAAAATATTAAAAAGTTAAAAGCAGTTTTCATTTTAATCTCCTTTGATAAAACTTTCGCGAGGGTTGCTTTATTTTAAAAGAACCATTTTTCTGGTTTTTTCGACATTCCCAACTTTTAATTTATAGAAATAGACTCCTGCTGAAACAGGTTGGTTGCAGTCATCGGTACCATCCCAGGTGACAGAATATTTATCATTGGTTATTGAATATTGAATATTGGGTATTGAATATTTTCTGATTCTCTGACCCTTAACATTATATATCACCAGCTCAACATCCTGACTGCTGACACCTGATAGCTGAAAGCTGATTGTCGTGGTTGGATTGAAAGGGTTAGGGTAGTTGCCAGATAATTCGAAACCGAAACTGTTGATTTCATTGGAATTGTCAATTCCTGTTGGGATGATCAATCCATTTATATCATATTTGGAAAAGAAATTCCAGATCTCCTCAGAGGCATCTATATCACGATTTGTCCATTGTCCTGTATTTCCAGGCCAGGTATGTCCCCCACCAATTATTTTATAGTGTAAAACTGAAACGTTGTTATCACCTTCATCATAAGCAAAAAGTTCAACCGTACTGCCGTCATTGGGATCAATATCAGGTAACACCGTTATTGTGGGTGTTGCATTGCAATAATTATATGCGACCCAGAAGAGGATCACATTATCCACAGAAATTTCCCAGGGAGCACCATTATATGGCCATGTACTATCGGTAGTACCATGCATTTGCAGGATTGGGGTAGGATGATGGGCATCACAGTTGTAGTAAATTTCCGGTGTCATCGTTGCACTAACGGAGGCAATAGCAGCAATTCTATCACTCAATTGACAGGCCAGGAGAAAACTCATTGCTCCTCCGTTGGATAATCCAGCACTGTAAATCATTGTTGAATCGATATTGTACTCTGCAGAAAGTGAGTCTATCAAAGCATCTGTAAAGCCAACATCATCTACATGGCTCCCAACACTAAAACCTCCGACGTTCCAGTGAGTCATTCCATTATATAATTCCCCCTGAGGATGAACTATTAAGAATCCTGCTGTATCGGCAATAGACCGAAAATCACCATATGCCATTTGATGACTGGCGGATCGCGTGATTCCATGAAAATTGAGAACCAGAGGAACGGGCGTATCCACTGTATAACTGGCTGGTACATAGAGAATATAATCTCTTTGCATCTGATCATGTGTTATAGAGCCATAAATAGTTTGTTGAGCAAAACATAAAACTGAAAAAACAGACAGAAAAAAAATAACGATTATATACTTCATATTGGCCTCCCTGTCCTCCGAATCTGACCACTCCTGAGTGGTACAGATAAGAAGGACTATTTTAATAGAATCATTTTCTTTGTTATTACTGTTTTATCGACTTGCAGTTTATAGAGGTAGATTCCAGATGTTACTGGCTTGTTTTGATCATCAGTACCATCCCAGGTGACAGAATATTGATCATTGGTTATTGAATATTGCCTGCCCCGTAAGGAGTGTATGACTGTACGGGGAATATTGGATATTGAATATTTTCTGATCTTCTGACCCTTAATATTGTAGATGACTAGTTCTGTGCTCTCGGTGTTCTCGGTGGTTAATTCAAAGCTGATCGTTGTTGTTGGATTGAAAGGATTGGGGTAATTCTGGTGAAGTTGTGTTAGAGTTACGTTTAAAATCTCATCATAAGCATCTGTACCTTGAAATTCATAAGCTCCCATGTCGATAATAGCACTCCCATTTCCATCTCCATCCCAGATACGTTGGTTACCTATGATATCCCAGGGAGGTAGATTTAGACCAGTTGTGTCAGGAATACCAGCATCTATGCAGGGGGAATCTTCCAGAAGTAAATATGGATGCCCCCCTGTTTCAATAAATAAGGGATCTTCATCTATATTGCCATCAAGCCAATATACCTCTCCATGATCATTAGTTACAATTCCCGCTTCTCCACCTTGAATATCAGAGTAAGAAACTGTGATTGAGTCAGGTTCTACATTGTAGTATGGATCTTCATAAAAGTAAACTTCCTGGGGAGAATTGTTCCATAAAATACAATTAATTAAACTTGGATGTGATCCGGCACTACACCAAATCCCACCACCATCATCATAAGCCGAATTACCACTTATAGTTACATTTACCAAACTCGGGCTGGAATCATAGCAGATAATACCCCCACCAGTATTATTTGTTATCGTAACATTAGTTAAACTCGAATTGTAGGAAGAAAGTAAGATCCCTCTACTATAATTATCCGTTATAGTTACATTCTCCAAACTCGGATTGGAATTGTCCCAGCATTCAACACATCCGTCACTATTGTATTGAGTAGAATTACCCGATATTGTAACGTTAACTAGACTGGGAGAGGAATTACGGCAGTAAATACCGCCACCTCCACGATATTCTGAAGAATTATTAATTATAGTTACGTTCTCAATATTTGGATTAGAATTAATGCAGCAAATTCCACCACCTTTATGGGCAGTGTTACCTGATATCGTAACATCCACTAAACTCGGACTTGAAAATCCGCAATAAATTCCGCCACCATTTAAACGATCTCTATATCCATTTGTGATAGTTATATTATTTATTGTTGCATTTGTAACACGGTAAAAATCCATAATCCCCGATGTGTTCTCAGCATCTAATATTGTATCTTCCTCACCATTACCTGAGAGATTTACATAATTATTCCAATTAAGAGGAAATACTTCTCCATTTGTTGAATTACTATAAGTACCTGGAGCAAGATGAATTGTATTAATATTCAAACTATCAGAAAATATTCTGGAGATTGCATGGCTTATAGTTCTATATGGATAATTTGGAGAAATACCACTGTTGGAATCGTCTCCCTCAACAGATACATAAATATCTGAATTTATCAGACTATCTACTACACCATGCAGAATATGAAAGGTGAAATTATCTATGGGAGTAGCATAATAATCATTAGGATTTATAACTGTAAAAGTGTCCACTATGACATCTATCACCTCACACCCTGTTAAGAATATCTCCGAACCCAAACCTCTTGTATTTTCAAGTGTATTTGAAAATATATTACATCTACTATCGACACTAAAGTTAATACTGGAATTATCACAAAATAATCCAGCTCCTCTACTAACAGCGGAATTTCCTGATATAGTTACGTTAGCTAAACTTGGACTGGAGTTATCCAGGTAAATGCCACCACCAGAGGTATAATCACCAATATCGCCAATTGCCGAATTATCCTTTATCATCACATTCGTTAAACTTGGACAGCAATAATAACTACACCAAAGCCCACCAGCAGAACGGGAAGCAGAATTACCTGTTATTTTTACATTCACTAAACTCAAATTAGAATAATAACTGCACCAAATCCCTGCACCATCACCGGCAGAATTATCTGATATTGTTGCATCTATCAAACTCGGACTGGAATGAACTTTGCAGTAAATCCCTCCACCATAACTAAAATGGCCTTCAACAGAATTACCTGATATTGTAATATTAGCTAAACTGGGACTGGATTCTTCGCAATAAATACCACCACCATAACCTTCAGGACCAGCAGAATTACCTGATATTGTAACATTAACTAAACTAGGAGAAGAATTACGACAGTATATAC
This sequence comes from uncultured Candidatus Cloacimonadota bacterium, assembly GCA_964441785.1. Taxonomy (GTDB): domain Bacteria; phylum Cloacimonadota; class Cloacimonadia; order Cloacimonadales; family TCS61; genus CAYYLA01. The sequence continues at coordinate 5,160 of CAYYLA010000155.1, forward strand.
CGCCACCTCTACCCTTATACCATGAAGGATAATCATTTACCGAATTAAACATTATCCTTACATTATCTAAACTCGGATTGGAATTAGCACAATAAATACCACCACCACAATAACTACCTCCATTAGGATAAAAATATGTTCCCCTTCCTCCAGTAAGGGTAAAACCAGTTAACACAGCAGTTGAATCTTCTCCATTACAAAAGATAACTACCGAAGCACTATCTGGATTTGTAGGTTGGCTACCAGATATAACAGTCTGATAGATGTATGTTGTATCAGCAGTTGTTAAGAATAAAGAAGAAAAAGTAATGTTTTTACCATTATAGTTTATATTCTCATAATATGTTCCCGGTTGCACAAGGACTGTATCTCCATCTACGGAAGCTTCTATACCTGCCTGGATAGTGGTGTAGTCTTCCGGGATGTTTATTATTAAAGCTGAAAGAGAGATAACAAAAAGCAAAAATATTAAAATTACTAAATACTTCATTGCAGCCTCCTATTTCAACAATATCATCTTCTTCGTTATTATTGCCTTGCCGGCCTGCAATTTATACAGGTAGATCCCAGATGTTACGGACTTGTTTTGGGTATCGGTGCCATCCCAGATAACGTTATAGATCGCCATCTCTACATCCTGACTGCTGACACCTGATAGCTGAAAGCTGATTTTCGTGGTTGGGTTGAATGGATTCAGAAAATTCTGGTGAAGCTGTATGTGTGTAACATCAACAATATCATCATCAGCTCTTGTACCTTGAAATTCATAAGCCCCCATATCTATTATAGCCGTTCCATCTCCATCCCCGCATATATGCGGGGATTACCAATTATATCCCAGGGTGGAAGATTTAGACCAGTTGTATCTGGAGTACCAACATCGATGCAGGGAGAGTCTTCCAGAAGTGAATAGGGCTTTTCTTAGTAGATTCTTATCTCAATTTATATTAGCTTTATTACCAGATATAGAAATCCCAAGACTTTTGGTATAAGGCTTCCCTCTATAATAAAGGTAGAGTTCCATTAAATATGGGCAATCATCACTAGTTTGTCGGTGTCTTAGTTTCACTTTATATGATTTATTTAACTCCTTCAACGATCGTAATAATTTAGGTGTTGGTTTATCCATCCTCCCTCCATAAATACAATATTCACATGCAACGAATATGCAACATTTTTCATGTATTTTGATGTAATTTAACTGCATTTGAGGATGCACACGTGATTTAGCTGTAGATGGTCACTAATAGAAGAAAAGCCCCGCATGCGCAGGGCTTTATTATGGCTCCTGAAGAGGGATTTGAACCCCCGTCCGGCAGCTGCCGGATAACAGCCAACCGCTCTATTTAATTATCAAACTTCTTACAAAATCTCTTCCTTTATGAGTTTTCAGCTGTTGCTCTCTTCTCATTGCTGACGATTTATCTGAAAATTCCTCTTTATATACTAATTCCCATGGTCTATATTTTATCGTCCAACCCTTAGTTGCTAACTCATTATGAGATCTCAATCTACCTTCAAGATTTGATGTGTATCCTATGTAGATTTTATCATATTGCTTTGAGTATAAAACATAAACCGTATACATAATTCACCTAATATCATAAAAGTATTTTTGTGGTTTTTGTGACTTTGTGCCTTTGTGGTTAAACAGATAAGGCCTACATCAAATGGAAGCCTTTATCATGGCTTCTGACAGTGGTTTGAGAGCGGAACCCACGTCCGGCAATCGCCGGATATCAGCCAACCGATAGAAATAAAAAGGACCTTCTTAGAAAAGAAGGTCCTCAATATGGCTCCTGAAGAGGGATTTGAACCCCCGTCCGGCAGCTGCCGGATAACAGCC
>CAYYLA010000156.1:0-6993 GCA_964441785.1 uncultured Candidatus Cloacimonadota bacterium
AACATAAAATCAAAGAGATAAAAGATCAAAGCAATCTCAGCTGTAAAGGATATGTTATTATAATAATGCAAAAACTGTTTATATATCCAATTGCTAAGTTTATGATTTTGTTGTTGATTCTAGATATAACCGTTAGAAATCAAAAACCACCAGGAAAATTTATAACTATCAAATATGAAGAGACTTAAGTAACTGATTATTAATTTGTGCTCTCTGTATATATTTATTGACGATAATCACGTGTCAATAAATTGGGTACCAAATTTAATTATAAAAAATGGAGGCATCAATGGCCATAGAAGATAAGGTAGCGCAACTAAGAGCTAAACGAGAAAAAGCAAAGCTTGGTGGCGGTGAGAAGCGAATTGAATCCCAGCATGAAAAGGGAAAATTAACTGCCAGAGAGCGAATCGATTTCATGTTGGATCCTGACAGTTTTGAAGAGTTTGATATGTTTGTTGAACATCATTGTCACGATTTTGGTATGGAGAAAAAACATATTCCTGGCGATGGTGTTGTAACCGGTTGTGGAACAATCAATGGGCGCATGGTTTATGTATTTGCACAGGATTTTACAGTAACCGGTGGATCACTATCCAAAACTCATGCGGATAAAATCTGTAAAGTAATGGATATGGCAATGAAAATGGGAGCACCCATCATTGGATTAAATGATTCCGGTGGAGCTCGAGTACAGGAAGGAGTTGATGCTCTTGCTGGTTATGCTGAGATTTTTCTTCGTAATGTAAAAGCTTCCGGTGTTGTTCCTCAGATCTCCGCGATTATGGGACCCTGTGCCGGTGGTGCTGTTTATTCTCCAGCAATTACCGATTTTATTTTTATGAACAGACAGACCAGTTACATGTTTGTTACAGGTCCTAAGGTTGTAAAAACAGTTCTTAATGAGGATGTTACAACTGATCAGCTTGGTGGTCCGATGATGCATGTTAGTAAAAGTGGTGTAGCTCACTTTGTTAGTGAAAACGAAGAAGAGACATTGCTCTTACTGAAGAAATTGATGAGTTATCTTCCATCCAACAATATGGAAGAACCACCTTATGAAGCTCCAACAGATATGGTTGACAGGGTTTGTGATGATCTGTTATCAATAATCCCGGACAATCCTAACAAACCTTATGATATTCTTGATGTAATCTGGAGTATTACAGATAATAGAGAATTTCTTGAAGTAGCCAGAAATTATGCACAGAATATCGTGGTTGGATTTGCCAGATTTAACGGATATCCTGTTGGAATAATTGCAAATCAGCCAAAAGTTCTTGCCGGTGTATTGGATATCAATGCATCAACCAAAGCTGCACGTTTCATCAGGTTCTGTGATGCGTTTAATATTCCATTAGTAGTTCTTGAAGATGTTCCTGGATATCTTCCCGGATCAAACCAGGAACATAATGGCATTATCAGACATGGAGCTAAGATCTTGTATGCATTTGCAGAAGCAACTGTACCAAAAATAACAATTATCTTGCGTAAAGCTTATGGTGGAGCTTACTGTGTGATGAACAGTAGCAGTATGGGTGCCGATCTTGTTTATGCATGGCCAACAGCTGAGATTGCAGTGATGGGACCTAAAGGTGCGGTGGAAATCGTCTTCCGTAAAGAAGTCAAAGCTGCAGAAAATCCAACAGAAACAGCCAGTAAACTTGAAGATGAATACAGAAATAAATTTGCCAATCCATACGTAGCAGCTAAGAAAGGTTATATCCATGATGTGATAGATCCTGCCATGACTCGTTTCCGCATTATCAGAGGAATGGAAATGCTGGCTACAAAACGTGAAACAAATCCTGCTAAAAAACATGGGAATATTCCTCTATAGGATTTGATATGAAGAAATTAACAGTTTTATTAATGTTATTTATAACGATTTCCTGTTTGGCCGTTAACAGAGTGGAATATAAGGGCGATAAGACGTTATTGGATATCTCAAAAGAATCGGAGATCCCGGTAAAAAAATGGATCCAATATCTCGAGATATCAAATGAGACACCTTCATCTATTACTCTTAACGAATTGAAATTAAATCAGAAAAAAATGGATATAGCTTTCGATGAATATGTCGAACATCAAACCTCCTTTTATGCAGGGGTAGTAATTGTTGGTATGCTTATCGTTTTTGCTTCCTTAATCATAACCGGTTTAATCATATCTCAACTTGAGCATTTCAGTAAAAAGAAACCAAAACAAGGAAAGATGAAGACAGTGAAAACCAGTGCTGGAAAAGTTACTGGTCCGGTAGAGCATTTAAGCAGCAATGCAATAGTAGCAGCAATAACAGCAATCTATCTGCATGAATTAGAGGTTGAAGAACAGAATAAATTACTTTTAACATGGAAAAGAGCGCCACTTAGTGTTTGGAAAACTGCTAAGTTTATGCCTAATAACAGTTTTTTCATGGCAAATAAACGTTAAGAGGAAGGATAAGATGAAAAAATATAAAATGAATATTAATGGCGAAAATTACGAAGCCAGAATTCTTGATTATAAAGGTACTCATGTTAATGTTGAAATAAACGGGATTGAATATCTTGTTGAATTGGAACTGGAGAAACCGAGTCGTGTAGAATTGGTTAGAAACAAAAAATCATCACCCGATCTGCATGTATCCAGTAGTAAGCCAAAAGTTAAACATGCAGCTGCACCTGGAACAGTTGTGTCACCTATTCCGGGGCTTGTGTTAAACGTTTTAGTTAAAGAAGGTGATGAAGTAAGTGAAGGGGATCCCATTGTTGTGCTCGAAGCCATGAAAATGGAATCGGAAATCGCATCAACGGCATCAGGTATTGTGAAGAAAATCCTCGTAAAAGAAGGTGCATCTGTCCAAGAAGATGATGCATTAGTAGAAATCGGAGTCTGATATGGCTGAGTTTCTAAGTTTCTTCTCAACTACTGGTATTGCTCAGATTGAATACCCTTACGTAATCATGCTGGCAATTGGATGTTTCTTTATCTATCTTGGAATATCCAAAGATTATGAACCTCTTCTATTGGTTCCAATTGGATTTGGAATTATCATTGGCAATATGCCGGGAACTCAGGAATATGGGGTATATTTCGAAGGCTCTGTTCTTAATCAAATCTATTTTGGTGTAAAATTTGGCCTTTATCCTCCTTTGATTTTCCTCGGTATTGGAGCAATGACAGATTTCTCAACCCTGATTGCCAACCCAAAATTGATTCTTCTTGGTGCTGCAGCCCAGTTCGGTATTTTTGCAACCTTTATTGGATCTCTTTTGCTCGGGTTTAATGTCAGTGAAGCGGGGCAGATGGTCCCACGGCTATTTTTCTTTCATCAAAACTTGCAAACGGTTTGGATATTATTGGCAAAACGGCGGGGGGGGCGCCGATTTACGTGAAAAGCCTGATTGGGCCAATCGCTATTGCTGCTTATTCCTATATGGCGTTGGTTCCTGTTATCCAACCTCCTATTATTAAATTACTTACGAAGAAGGAAGAACGGTTGATAAAGATGAAAACACCTCGTCTTGTTTCAAAACGAGAAAAAATTCTCTTCCCGGTTGTAGGTGCTTTGATAACAATCTTTATCGCTCCCGGTGCTTCTGCTTTGCTGGGGATGCTTTTCTTTGGTAATCTCCTTAAAGAAAGTGGGGTTACAGAACGTCTTGCAAAAACTGCAAGTAATGCGATTGTTGATATTGTAACTATCCTGCTAGGACTCGGTGTTGGTGCCAGTACACAGGCAATTCGTTATGTGAACGGTGTGAATAAGGGATTCCTTACAATGAGCTCAATAAAGATTTTTGTGCTTGGTGCATTCTCTTTCTGTATTGCAACTGCTACAGGTGTTCTTTTTGCAAAACTGATGAATGTTTTCTTGAAAGAAAAGATCAATCCAATGATTGGTGCTTCCGGTGTATCTGCTGTGCCAGATAGTGCGCGTGTTGTGCACAATGTCGGACAACAATACGATAAGAGTAATTTCCTTTTGATGCATGCTATGGCTCCAAATGTTGCCGGTGTTATCGGCTCTGCAGTAGGTGCTGGTGTGCTTCTTGGGATTCTTGGAAATTAGCACTAATAATCTATGATAGATATGTTAAAAGGGGATAAAGTTCAACACTTTGTCCCCATTTTATATATAACTCTTCTGATCGTTATTACGCTGGTTCTTTTTGTACAAGTTAAAGATTTTGCTATGGTTCAAGATGATCATCTGGTTTATTTTAATAGTGAATCAGATTATTTTGAGGCAGATTTTGATGATTTGGCTTCCCTCTGGAAAATTCCCGACCGTAGTATGTACATACCGGTGACTTTTTCGGTATGGTATCTGGCGGTTAATCTGGCTGGTAAGCATAATCAGGCTTCGGTTCTACACCTACTTAACCTTTTTCTACATCTGCTGAATGGGTTGCTGATTTTTTCCATTGCCAAACGCATCAGCTCATCCGTTGGATGGTCTTTTCTCGCTGCTTTACTCTTTCTGTTGCATCCCTTACAGATAGAAGCATGGGCTTATATCTCCGGTTTAAGAGGATTGCTTTCAGTATTTTTTGCACTACTATTAATCATGATTCATCTGCGAAAATCCGGTTTCATCTGGTTGGTTATAAAGTACCTCCTTTTTGGATTAGCCATGTTGTCGAAGCCCACGATAATTGTTCTTCCGATTATATTGTTTTTCTATGACCTTGTGATTGCTGGAAAGCCGATTAAGCCTCTGTTATTGAGATATTTACCCTATGTGATTATAGCTGCATTTCCGATTTATATTTTGTTACGTCCAGCAGATTCGGAACTTTATATTGTTCCGAACTCACCACTTTGGGCACGTCCTTTTTTCTATTTTGATAGTCTCAATTTTTATCTTTTTAAAACCTTTTGGCCATGGCGGCTTGCACCGTCTTATGCACGTACACCGGAATATCTAACATCAAAATGGTGGCTTTTTACAGGTTGGATAATTCCGCTGGTTGCAACATTATTATTAATCTTGAAAGCAAAAAAAAATAAAATTATTTTGTTTCCATGGTTTTGGATACTTATTGCTATAGTACCGATTTCTGGATTGATACCATTTGTCTATCAAAACTGGAGTAATGTAGCTGACAGGTATTTTTACTTTGCTTTTGCAGGATTGTCATTATTTCTACCATTGTTTTTATCCAAACTGAAAAGAACAACGTTAAGTGCCTTTATTTTTATTGGAATAATTGGATTGGGAGCCTGGTCTGCAACAGTACAATTGCCCATCTGGAAAAATGATCATAGATTGTGGGAGCATTGTGTTAATATTACTCCTATCGAGGAGAAAGCATATTTGAACCTTGGAAACGAGCTAAAGAAAAAGGGGAAATTTGAGGAAGCTATTGCTGCTTATTCAACGGCAATAGAGCTGGTTCCAGAATATGCTGAGGCGTGGCTGGGTCAGGCAATTGCTAGACGGAATATGAAGGATTACTCCGGGGCTTTGAGAGATTTTAACAACGTGGCAAAAATGATGCCTGAAGACCCGCGTGTCTTTTTTAACAGAGCTTTTGCATATCTGGGAATAAATGTAGAGATCAGAGCACTTCATGATTTCTCTAGAGCTATTCAATTGGACCGTGAATTCGTTGCAGCCTATAATAATCGTGGAAATCTCCATGCAAAATCCGGTAAAACAAACCTTGCACTTAACGATTACTACAAAACTCTGGATCTCGATCCTACCTATCTGGAAGCCTATAATAATATTGGAAATATCGAAGCGAATCGACAAAATTTCAGACGTGCTATCGACTATTTTTCACAGGCTTTAGAGATAGATGGCGATTATGGAGATGCCAGAAGAAATCGAGCGTTAGCTTATTATTATATAAGGGATTATACAAAGGCAAAATACGACCTGGATTATCTTAAGGAGCATAATCAACTATATAATAAGCATTTATATAATGAACTGCGAAAATTATTGGGGCGATAATGAATGATTTTATCCTGAAAATTATACCGATTGTCGTAATTTTCTTCCTTGGTTATATATTCAAACGCGTCAGGTTATTTGCTAAAGAAGATGCTGATTTACTTTTAAAGGTTGTTTTCAATGTGACCTTACCTGCTTTAACTTTTCTATCCATCTCACGGGTTGAGCTGGATACTCGTTATCTTTTTTTGCCTTTGATAGCGATGGCAACAGTATTCATTACCTATATTCCTGCGCGATTTTTCGGAAAATTTTTGAAATTAGAGCCAAAAACTCTGGGTGTTTTCATGATTGGGATAATGATTATGAATACCGGCTTTACAATGCCCTTCCTGATAGCGGCTTTTGGTGATGAGGGTTTGGCTGTTTATACCATCTTTGATTTTGGAAACAGTTTCCTGATCTTTACATTTATTTACTATCATGCAATAAAATATGGAGATTTTAAAGGACATAAGATACCTATAAAGAAATTCTTTAATTTGCCACCTATATGGGGTTTGATAGGTGGTCTAGTGGTTAATTTTATCAATATCAAGATGCCTTTGGCAGCCATAAATTTTCTTGAAATTGTTGGAACACCTACAGCGTTCTTGGTAATGCTGTCTCTGGGTATTTACTTTACACCACGTATTGCAGAGTTTGGCAAGGTAGGTTTAGTCCTATTTCTGCGAATCGGTGTAGGTTTGATGCTGGGATATTGTTTTACTTTGCTCTTTAACCTGGATGGATTATTACGAACATTGGTGATAGTTTTCTGTGGCGCTCCGGTTGGTTATAATACTCTGGTATTTGCTTCGCGAGAAAATTTGGATAAGGAATTTGCAGCCAGTATAGTTTCTATATCGTTGTTATTGGGTATTATCTATGTACCGATACTGCTGTGGGTTTTGTAGGATTAGATAATAAATCTGTTAAACAATTATCCGAAAACGCAAAAAATAATTAGTTGTGAGCTCAACTTTTTTCAATAGCTAAGATGTTATAAAACAATAAATTATTAATTCCAAAATCAACACAAACTATCAAAAAAAATTAGTTTGAGT
>CAYYLA010000157.1:0-6976 GCA_964441785.1 uncultured Candidatus Cloacimonadota bacterium
TTTTGATTTATATTTCTTAATCGATACTAATTTATCGTCATCCAAAAAGAGGTTTTTGATCAGATCCTCTCTGAAAACAAGCTCATCAATTAATCCAAGTTCAATACCATACTGCCCATTTATTAGAGCTTTATCTCTCTCCTCATATACGTATTCTACTTTTTCAATTGCCATTAGTCGGTTCTCTGCAATTGTTTTTGTCATAAGAGAATAGATATCACCGAATAGGGTATGCAGATTTTCTTTTACAAATGGAGAAAAGCCATTTCTCGAATAGGTTTCTCCTGCACCTTTATATTTACCGGCACTTATCACATTAATGTCAATCCCTACTTTATCAAACAACTCTTTATAAAATAGTACAGAAGATCCAACACCACTTAAAAAAAGACCTGCCGAAGAAGATGGATTCATGTAAATTTTGTCGGCTTCCGATGCCAGTAAATAATCTTTGTTACCTCCACGTTCGAGGAATGCAATTACGGGTTTGCCACTATTCTTGAAAATCTCTAAAGATTCAGCGATCTCATTGATTACTGCAAAACCTGAGGAAACCATTTGAGGCTCTAATAATATGCCAATAATCCTCTCATCATTTGCTGCTGTTTTGATCTTTTGAGTTATTGTGTGTGCATCGGTAACCTGCTTATTAAAAAAACTCTCTTCATACTCATTATACTCAATTATCGCACCGTTTATTTTGATGTTTAGATATGATCCGTTTTCAATACTTGCGGTTTGTTGAGTAGAATATTTATTACTCATTTTAGTTAATCCCGCAATACCACCTATGATTAATAGTATAAGAATTATGAATGAAACAAAACATCCAATAGAAAACCATTTAGTTCTCATAATTACTCCTTAATATTTAATTCTTTAATTTTTCTGGATAGATTACTGATTTGAAGACCTAACGAACGAGATGTCTCCGTTAAATTACCACTATGCAATGCTAACTGTGTTTTAAGATACCTGCGTTCAAATTCTGCTTTTTTATCTTTAAAAATCATGGTTTCGTTCCAGAAATCAGTTTCCTTCTCTTTCTTTTGTAAAATATCGAGATCGTCAACTGTTATTTCCGGATTATCAATGAGAATATACAACCGTTCTATCATGTTTCTTAATTCTCTTACATTACCTTTATATATCCAACTTTTCATCTCTCCTATTGCCATTGATGAGAAACGTTTGGGATTAACCTTTAATTCATCAGAAAAGTGTTTACAAAAATGGTCAATCAGGAGGGGTTGTGATAGGTATAACATTCAACCGATAGAATAAATCCTCTCTGAATGTATTATTTGCTACCATTTCCTCTAGATTCTTGTGGGTTGCTGCTATAATACGTGTATTTATTTTCTGGGTTTGATTACTTCCAACCCGTTCGAATTCACCCTCTTGGATTACCCTCAGAATCTTTGCTTGAGCGCTGCTGCTCATATCACCAATTTCATCTAGAAAAAGCGTACCTCCATCTGCCTGCTCGATCTTGCCTGATTTGCTTCCGGAAGCCCCTGTAAAAGCACCACGCTCATAGCCAAACAATTCTGATTCTACCAGCTCATTGGGTATGGCTGCTGAGTTAAACTTAATAAATGGTTTATCTTTCCTTTTACTATTATTATGGATTGCAAAAGCAACTAATTCTTTACCTGTACCACTTTCTCCACGGATTAATACCTTTGAATCATTAGGAGCAACTCGTAATATTAGATCACGTAATGCTCTTATCTTTGCACTGTCGCCAATAATTTTATAACGTTCTAATTCTTCTCCTTTCAGTCGGGTATATTCTGTTTTGATTTGCTGAAGTGAAATTAGATTTTTGATGACTATCTTTACTTTTGTAGAACTCAAAGGTTTCTCAAGAAAATCAAAAGCACCACTTTTAATCGCTTTTACTGCTTCGCTTATTCCGCTGTGACCTGATATCATTATTACTGATATTTCCGGGTGATCTGCTTTGAGTTGATCCAGCACATCCAATCCATTTGCTCCATCCAACCTGACATCCAACAGTACAACGTTGGGATTGAACTTCTCAACCTTTGCTAAGCCTTCTTTTGACGTAACAGCAAAATCGGTTATATAATTTTCATCTTCCAATATGTTCTTTAAACTCAGGCATATGTTCATCTCATCATCAATTATTAATATTCGCATCTATTTCTCCACTTTTAAAATAAACTCAGCACCTTCATTCTGTTTAGATAAGACGCTTACTGCACTATTATTGAGCTGTGCCAACTTTCGAACCAGTGCAAGCCCTAACCCCGTACCCTTCTTCTTCTTGGTAAAATAGGGCTCGAAAATTTTATCAATTAAATCAGACGCAATTCCCGGTCCATTATCCTTTATTCCGATGTAAACACATTTATCTGTTGATGTTACCCTAATTGTGATTTTTGGATCCTGTGGCTTTGCATCAATTGCATTTTGTAGAATATTGGTTACAATTTGATAAAAATGGGTGGGATCAAATTCTATTGAGATATTTTTATCTCCCTCTAATTCTATGTTATACTTATGTCTATATGACTGAAGCAGGTTTTCCAGATTCTCCATAACATTAAAACGCATACTTTCTGGATTGATATTTTTTGCAAAGGTAGAAAAAGAGGCTACCAGCTCCTGTAGGTTTGATATCTCTTGATTTATTATACCAGCTGCTTCAGGAAAAATTTCCTTGAACTTCACAGGGTCATCCACGAATTTCTCTTCCAATCGTTCAATTGATAACCTTATTGGTGTAAGAGGATTCTTAATCTCATGGGCCAGTATTCGAGAGAGCTCTTTCCAGATCATCTCTTTCTCAGCATTTATTAACCTCTTTTGTGTTTGAGCTAACTTTCTGGACATGTGATTAAAAGAACGTTTCAACTGGCGAATCTCTTTTATCCCATCCTCCCTGAGAAAATAAGAGAAATCACCAGATTGGATTTTCTGCGTTGCTACTTTCATCTCACTTAAAGGACTGGTTATCTTGTAAAAGATTATAATAAATGCAGTTATGGATAGAATTTTGAATAATTTCTACTGCAGCCATTGATTCACGAAATTTCGTTGCCATCAGAGCTGCTTCCATTTTATCTGAATCACTCCTATACTCTAATTGACTGAATGATTCATCTAAATTAACATTTTTAAATGCATTGCCAATATTCTCCTGTTGTTTGATGAAATATGAATTAATAACAATTATACTTGACATGTATAATCCAAGAAATAACAGGATTGCACTTGATCTTATCCCTAAATTAAGTTTCATTGTTGTCTTTCTTGATTTTTTCTTTTAGTTTAGGTTTTCTGAATTTCCACAATGTCATTAAATCAAAATCTTTATCCAAAGACTCTAGCTTAATCTTTTCCAGTGATGCTTCTAGAAACACTTTATATTGATCAGCATTGTTAACATCGCAATTATATTCGATGTTGCTGATAAGATTTATCATCACATCGTAATCCTCTATGACATGATGTTTTTTAGATTTCTCTTCAATCAAAACATAATACACACGAGCCATTGGATCATATTTTACTGAGTGCATAAAGCTGTTTTGATGTACAGGTTGTTTTTTATCCAACACCGATATATTAAAATGTATGTTGATAGGCTGTCCCGATTTAAACATCTCTTTGAAATCGTTTTCGAATGATGATACAAGTGTGGTTCGTATCACAAGCTTATTGTTAAAAAATTCATACACAAGTTTATCAAAATAGGCCTCATTACCCTCGTAAGAAGAGAATAAAACCATACTAAGATAGACAACACCCGATATCACCTTATTTGATAACGTCTGAAACATTTAGCACTCCATAAAAAAAAGTCTCTGATTTTATACCAGAGACTTTATATTCTTGACCTTTGTCAACTATTAAAATCCGAACCAGGGCCCAATGCTTATTGTTAAACCGTCCATATTTAAATCAGGAGCATTTTCAACCTTGATTTTTTCTCCATTACGTCTTGCTACCCAGCCATCAGGTGAGTGACTTAACATATAACCAACTTCAGCTCTCATGTGAAGCCAATCAAGAATTTCATAAAGGAATGTTGCTTTAGGTTGGAAAAGTATAAATTCCTGTTTCATGGATAATTTACTTTTGTAATCATATTGTTCATCAAATTGATCACTTATATCGGAATCAAAATCGAAATTGCTGATATCACCGTTATCATCAACCTGGGATAATTTGAAATTCTGTTCACCCCAACCAATCATAAAACCTAAACTACCCACAAAATTCTTAAAGATGGGGAAGCGCTTATCTAATGTTACACCACCGAATCCAACCTCATATTTTACTTTCCGGGATACAGTTGCAGTGTCCATTATACCATTTGTATAATGAGCCCACTCATGTTTGGTTGTTTCCTTATTATCATATTTAGCACCCATACCACCAATAAACCAACCCTTGCCAACATGGCCCATTCCACCGCCACCTTGGATAAGGAATCCATCTTCAGAGAAGGTTTCATCTTTAAATCCAAAATTGGCTAAAGCAGAATTTAATTCATCCAGTTCTGGCATGTACCAGATTGGATACCAGCTACCACCACCATGGCCAACATAGGTCTTTTTCTTGTGAGTTTTGGTCGATTTAATATCAATATCTGACTCTTTAGCAGTTGGGACATCAAAGACTATTGTTGTCTCAAAAATTTTCCCATCTCTGAAGAATTTAACTGTACCTTCCTGCCCCTTGTCTTTTTGCTTAATCATACGAACTAAATGGTCTTCATATCTAGCTTTTTCTTTATCTAATGACATTATGATATCACCTTTCATGATACCGGCTTTCTCTGCTGGTCCATTTTCGGTAACACCGGTAACCATAACACCATAATTATAGTCATAATGCATTTCATAAGCTTCCTGGAAATCCAGATCTGCAAGAAAAACTCCCATTTTTACCTTATTGGATTTTCTCGGGAAATAGATGTAGACATCTTTATCTATGTCTTCAATCTCATCAATTGCGTCTTCTAACTCGCCCAGTGATTCTTCGAGACCTTCAAGATTCATGTCAATACTATTATCATCTTCCTCTGCTAACAATAAAAGTCCTGATAGTAATAATATTGTTGTTAATAAAACGCTTAGTCCTCTTTTCATCTTTCCTCCTTTTACATAAGCTTTATAAGCATGGAGTGTGCCATAACCCTAATAATCTCGTAATCTACTCATTTATAATAAAATATCAATTTCATCCTTTGATAGAGATGATGGTCTGTTTTATAAATATGATAATTACTATAACTATTATTTATCAATAAAACAAAAGCGGCAAATGCTGATAAGAACATTTGCCGCATTATTTTCGATCAAAAAACTATTCTGCCTTTTTTATTGCTTTAACAGGGCATCCTTTGAAGTTCGCATTATCACCGTTAGCACAAATTCCACAAGCTATACATTTCTCGATATCGATTACTGCAACCCCTTTCTCCATAGAGATAGCTCCAGTTGGGCATTTACTTACACATAATCTGCATCCTATACATTTATCTGAATCCACAACATAATAATCTTTATCTATTGATCCCTGATCCCATTTGGGTTTGCCTGAAGCATTGCGCAATTCTATGGTATCATCCCCATTAATTATACTAAAAACAATTATCACATCACCATCAAGAACACCTTTTACACTGAGCTCCTGTTTGTTGGTAATGGTTATGTTGTTTTCTGTTAAAAAATCAGCAGGTGCTAATTCCATTGAAAAGAAATCATCACCTGTCAAAAGAAAATATTCTTCACCCATTAACTTTACTTTACCATTGAAAAGTGTCTGATCCGGTTGCTGAGATATCTCGGAAAAAATATTCAAAGCAGCAACTACCACCAAAAGGGTAATAAGAAGTTTATAATTAAATCTTTTCATTGTGATCACCTATTTGTAACGACAGATGTAGGTCGAATTTTCATTAATTTTTACTTTGAACTTAAGATCTGCTGCTACAATAAATGTTTCGTAAGGTTTGTATGTTTTCCACTCTTCTTCACCTGGTAAAAGTACTGTTAGTGCACCTGATACAACAGTCATATATTCAATTGTTGATGTTCCAAACTCATAATCACCAGGAGCCATTACTCCTATTGTTGCATTTCCTTCTGAATCTGATAGGGCAATAGATTTTACCTTACCTTCAAAGTATTCATTAACATTAAACATAATTTCTCCTATACTATAATTTTTATAAATATACAAAAATGAGATAAAAGTATCATTAACCTCCACTTATCAGATGAATAATTTTAACATCAGCACCTTGGGGAACTATTGCCTTACTATATTGATCTTTTTTAATCAATGCTCCATTAATTTTGACGACCAACATTTTGAACGTGAAATTTTCTGTGTTCATTATCGCTTGGATAGTTAAACCCTCTTTCCAGGGATATGGACGATTATTTAATTTGATATCATTCATTTATTATCTCTTGTTATCAATTCCAGAGCCAGATTTGCCTGCATATTGGCAACTATTGCAACTCGTGGAGCTAATGGCGATTCCTTTTCTTTGATTTCTGATACTTCGTCTCCGCAGATATAGATGTTTTCCAGTTTCCTGATATGCAGTGAATCAAAATCTCCAATTCCGGCAAGACCCGATCCAACAATGATTGGTTTTTCAGGAAAATGCTCAACACAAGTCTCGATAAGCATTTTCTTTTGATCTGCTTTATCAAAAGCCTCAATTATGATATCGCAGTCTGCAAAAATTTTGGGGCTATTGTCTGGATCCAATTTTTGATTGTGAATTATATACTGCGAAAACGGGTTGATTAATTCAAGATTCGTCTTTAAAGCCTCAACCTTATTCTCTCCAATTTGCTGTAAAAAGTATTGCTGACGGTTTAGATTACTGATCTCTACAGTATCAAAATCAGCAATTACAAGTTTACCGATACCTACACGGGCTAATGATACAGCGGCATTTGAACCAAGACCACCAGCTCCT
>CAYYLA010000158.1:0-6974 GCA_964441785.1 uncultured Candidatus Cloacimonadota bacterium
TTAGGAATATTTTTGAAAATTTTTTCAATTTTAAATTTTCCTTTTTTCTTTGGTCTCGCCTGTCGCTCCTCGCACCTCGCAGCGCGCTTCAAGCCATTCTTAATTCTTAGCGCCTTACGCGTCTTTGCGGTAACTTTTTTTCTTTATTCTTTTTTCTTTTTTCTTTTTTACGCCAAAGGCGTATAAATCTTTTTCCTTTAGTCTATGCTATACCTTTTTACTTGACTTGACATTAGCTTCAAATTTTCTAACCCTGTTAGTTTATTATGGGTTATTGTAAAATTGAAGGATTGATAATCCTGATAGCTAATATATCTTGAGAAAATTAATGGAGGATTGTTGCATGCCAGATGAGACTAATGGAAACACTACAGATAAGAGACAACCGCTTTTATCTGAGTTCCCGGGACATTCGGATGAGCAATGGAGAGAGGCGGTTGATAAGCTGTTAAAGGGTAAACCTTATGACAAAATTATGCTTACCAATACCTATGAAGGCATCCAGCTTAAACCGATGTATCGTAAGGATGACGTTGCTGATTTACCTTATATTGATGAATTACCCGGTCAGGGAAACTATGTTAGGGGTACCAGAACAGATGGGTATCTGACAAAACCATGGGATATTGCACAGGAGATCTCGGAACCAACACCTGAATTATTTAACAAAGCATTATTGCACGATCTTAACAGAGGCTTAACTGCTATTAATATGGTTCTGGATGAAGCTACTTTGATGGGTACTGATCCCGATGAATCTGAGATTGGTCTCGTTGGAAATGGTGGTTTGTCTATCGCTAATCTGAAGGATCTTGAAATAGCTCTTAACGATGTTGTCTTAGACTGTATAAATATAAATATCCAAGCCTATGGCCAGGCTTTACCTGTTACAGCTCTTTTGATGGCTGTTGCAAAAAAAAGAGGTTTCGATACAAAAGATATCAAAGGTGTTGTCGGCCTTGATCCAATAGCTGATCTTGTTGAATGGGGCGATGTTGAATACACGTTACCAGAAATCTATGATGAAATGGCTGTTCTTACAAAATGGGCGATTAAGAATAGCCCTGAGTTAAAAACCATTGCAATTCATACAGATCCATACATAAATAGTGGTGGAAGTGTTGTAGAAGAACTTGCTTATGGTTTTGCTACAGCAGTGTCCTACATCGATGCGCTTATGGAAAGAGGACTCACTATTAATGAGATCGCTCCTAGAATTGCTTTTAACTTTGCTGTATCATCAAATTTCTTTATGGAGATTGCTAAATTCAGAGCTGCTCGTGTAATCTGGAGCAAACTTATAGAAGCTTATGGTGGTAATGATGAATCTAGAAAAATCTTTGTTCATGCTACTACTGCTATTATCGACAAAACCCAATTTGATCCCTATGTAAACATGTTGAGAACTACAACCGAAGCATTCTCGGCTGTGGTCGGTGGGGTAGATAGTCTAAATGTAGGATGTTTTGATGAGGTTATCAGAGAAACAGATGAATTCTCACGTAGAATTGCTCGTAATCAGCAGATTATTTTGGCTGAAGAGTGTCATTTTAACCATGTTATTGATCCTGCTGGTGGTAGCTGGTATGTTGAAGCTATGACTAATAAGCTTATTGAAACAGCCTGGGATAATTTCAAGATTATTGAAGAAGCTGGTGGCCTCTTCACTATGTTGGAAGATGAAGAGGTTCACACAACTCTGGATAAGATTTTTGAAGCTAGACAAGTCAATATCAATAAACGTAAGGATGTTATTATTGGTGTGAATATGTATGCTAATATGAGTGAAAAACCGCTTGCACCTCGTGAATATAATTACGTAGAGATTTTTGAGAATCGTACAAAAGCAATTGTGAAAAAGGATATCACCATCAGTAATCCTCTTGATGTAGATGCTTTGATAGATGCTTTTAATGATGGTGCAACCCTTGGCCAGATTATCATGGCTTTACGTGGTGAATCTGATGGTATGGAAATAGAACCTCTGGAAATTAGACGTAACAGTGAAGCATTTGAATATCTTCGTAGTATAATGGATGAATTTACTGTTGAATCTGGTCGCAGACCTGTTGCATTCCTCGCAAATCTTGGACCTGTATCTCAACATAAGGGTAGAGCCGATTTCTCAAGAGGATTTTTCGAAGTTGTGGCATTTGATGTAAAGGAAGAAGGCGGTTTTGATAAACCTGAAGATGCAGCTCAAGCTGCATTGAATGCTAAAGCCGATGTTGTTGTTATCTGCTCAAGCGATCCAACCTATCCTGAACTGGTACCACCAATCTGTACTGCATTGAAAAAAGCTGAAAAAACACCTGTAATTGTATTAGCAGGTTATCCAAAAGATCAAATCGATGCTCACAAAGAATCAGGTGTTGATGAGTTTATCTTCTTAAGAGCTGACGCTTATGCGATCCTCTCTTCAATTATGGAAAAAGCAGGAGTTGATCATGAGTAAGAAACCAGATTTTAATAAAATAGATTTTAACCTTAACCCAATGACAGCTTCATTTGATAATTGGAAAAAGGAGATTGAAAAAAACTCCAGTAAATTATTAGATGAGCTGATGTGGAAAACAAATGAACAGATTGGCGTGAAACCACTTTATAATAAGTGTGATATGGATGGTCTGGAACATCTCGATTATGCTGCAGGTATTCCACCATTTTTAAGAGGACCTTACGCGACTATGTATGTGATGAGACCATGGACTGTTAGACAGTATGCCGGTTTCTCTACTGCTGAAGAGAGTAACGCTTTCTATCGACGTAATCTTGCGGCTGGTCAGAAAGGACTTTCAGTAGCTTTCGACCTTGCTACTCACCGTGGTTATGATTCTGATCATCCACGTGTTGTAGGTGATGTTGGTAAAGCAGGTGTTGCTATTGATTCGATTCTCGATATGAAAATCCTTTTTGATCAAATCCCACTGGGTGATATATCAGTTTCTATGACAATGAACGGTGCTGTTCTTCCAATTATGGCGTTTTATATTGTTACCGCTGAAGAACAGGGTGTGAAATGGAAACAACTTGCTGGAACTATCCAAAATGATATACTCAAAGAGTAAATGGTTAGAAACACCTATATCTATCCACCGGAACCTTCTATGAGAATTATCTCTGATATTTTTGCCTTTACATCACAGAATATGCCAAAATTCAACAGCATATCCATCTCAGGTTATCATATGCAGGAAGCCGGAGCTACAGCTGATCTTGAAATGGCTTATACCCTTGCTGATGGTCTTCAGTATGCCAGAGCGGGTATCGAAGCAGGTATTCCTATTGATAAATTTGCTCCTCGTCTCTCATTCTTCTGGGCAGAAGGTATGAATTACTTTATGGAAGTTGCAAAACTGAGAGCTGCTAGAATGTTGTGGGCTAAACTGATTAAACAGTTCGATCCGAAGAATCCTAAATCAATGTCTCTGCGTACCCACTCACAGACATCTGGCTGGTCACTTACCGAACAAGATCCTTACAATAATGTGGCTAGAACATGTATCGAAGCATTAGCTGCTACTATGGGACATACTCAATCCCTGCATACTAACTCATTAGATGAAGCTATTGCTCTTCCTACTGATTTCTCAGCGCGTATTGCCAGAAATACACAGCTTTATCTGCAAAGTGAAACTAATGTCTGCCGTGTTATCGATCCCTGGGCTGGTTCGTATTATGTAGAAGCTCTGACTAATGAATTGATGCACCGAGGTTGGGAACATATCATGGAAGTGGAAAAACTCGGTGGTATGGCCAAAGCTATCGATACCGGTATCCCTAAAATGCGTATCGAAGAGGCTGCGGCACGTCGCCAGGCTCATATCGATTCTAATTCTGAAACAATTGTTGGTGTTAATAAATATCGTCTTGAAAAAGAAGAAGCATTGGAAATCCTTGAAGTTGATAATAGTGCTGTAAGAGAATCTCAACTTAAACGACTTGCTAAATTGAGAGCCGAAAGAGATGAATCCAAAGTGCAAGCTTGTCTTGAGGCTATTACTAAAGCATCTGAAACAGGTGAAGGTAACCTGCTTGAACTCTCTATTTATGCTGCTCGTGAACGTGCAACCCTGGGAGAAATATCTGATGCTATGGAAAAAGTGTTTGGAAGACATAAGGCTGTAATTCGCTCTATCAGCGGGGTTTACAGTGGCGAATACGCAAAGAAGGATGATGTGGATGAGGTAAGAAAATTGGCTGACCAGTTTGAAGAAAATGAAGGCCGCCGTCCAAGAATTATGATTGCTAAAATGGGACAGGATGGTCATGATCGTGGTGCTAAGGTTGTTGCTACTGCCTATGCTGATATGGGTTTTGATGTGGATATCGGACCACTCTTCCAGACACCGGAAGAAACAGCTAAAGAAGCGGTTGAGAACGATGTACACGTTATCGGTATGAGCTCCCTCGCTGCCGGCCATAAAACCCTGTTACCTCAATTGGTAGAAGAGTTGAAAAAACTGGGTCGTGAAGATATTATGATTATCTGCGGTGGGGTTATTCCTGCTCAGGATTATGATTATCTCTACGAACATGGCGCTGCAGCTATCTTCGGTCCTGGTACCGTGCTTCCGATAGCAGCTAAAAAAATACTGGTTGAGCTCAATAAACGCCTTGGTTATTAAACTGTAATTATCTTGCTTCAAGGTTGGATAGAATTACGTAACTTGTTTGATTATTATGCCTTGAAAATAATTAATATATCTGCTGCCGGTGATCTGACCGGCAGCTTTTTTAATGCGATATATATGACGATATGAATATGGAATATAGAATCCGCCTAGAAGATTGGCGGACAAGATCCGCCCTAAAAGATTGGCGGACAAGATCCGCCCTAGAAGATTGGCGGACAAGTATGGAATAAAGATTTATACGCAATCCAGAGGCTTGTAAACCTTAGGCGTAATGAAGAAAAAAGTAAAAAATCATACTGAATAGGTCGAAGTATGAAAAGATTTAAAAAAAAATATCTGGTTTTATTGTCATTAAAATTATACAAATATTGATTAATTATTAAATTTATGACAGGTGTTTTACCTAAAACCACCTTTATATGACAAGAAAACATTACAAAAGTAAGAAAAAACCATTATTAATTATACTATTTTTCAGAGTGGAATGCAGGTTGCTTTAATATAGTATTAAAATGAATAAATATAGATTCAAAAATAAGTGAGGAAACTATGGGAAAACTAGTATTGATCGCTGTTATCGTGGTTGCATCTGTTGTTGCAGTTACAATGATAAGCGTTAATGAAAGAAGTCAGGAACTTCCCGAAACTCTCAATGTAAACTTTAAAAATCTCGGTTCCTATGCATTGCAATATGCAGTAAATCAGATTGTTGAGGGGAATGTTACTGAATCCGGTATAATTGAATATAACGGAGAAGACGAAGACGAATTTCGAGTATTGAACGGCCAGATCAAGCAAATCGAATACAAATTCACCTACGCAGATGTTACTATTGGAACACCTGGTGAAGATGATGGAGGTGATGACGATGACAATGGCGGTGGATTGAATATGGAAGGATGGCTTAATATCAATCCGGGAAATAGTACAAACAATCAATTTCAGATGACTAATTCCAATGGAACGTATGACCGTTGGGATCTCCACGACTTAACACTTTATGGATATAACGGGTCTGCAACAGAAGTCAAAGTTATGCCTAAATCTCAAGGTAGATATATAGAGATAAATGGCGAGAATATACGTTTGTCTACTAATACCCGCTATACAATAACCTCAGATAATATGAGCGTTTACATCTATAATACCAAAATTAAAAATGGTAAGGCAATGGGACAATGGTGGATAAATATTGTGGCAGAAGACGCAATGATTGATCCTGTTCCTGATGGTGTGGAAATACCTGAAGAAGAACCGGACGAACCTGAATTTGATTCCGAAACCTATAGCCTGATCCAGAATGTTGAAATTATCGCTGATGTTGCTTCCTATGTTTCAGGTGTTACCCACGACCACACTGCAAGCTGCTATCTGGAAGCCGATACAAAGGTTGATTTCGATATTATCGAAGATGGTACTGTTATTGTAAACGATCGTGTTGATGTTAAGTTCACTGCTCTTGGCTCAGCTTTCTCTAATAGTTATGACCAGGTATCCATGCAGTATAGTATGGACGGTGGTAGTAACTTTACTGATCTTTGGAATGGGAATTATATTCAGAATGGCTGGGAATTTACTGTTGAAGATATTGATCCAGGTTCAGAGATTGTTTTAAATTCCATGTGGTATGATTACTATTATAGACGTTATGGTTCACAGAAATCAAATAGTAGTTGGACATTAGTTTATAGAGATGGTGATCAGGCACCAAGCTTTGTACCTTATTCAGGTCAGGCTTCTGCTGAAGAGTTTATGGCTGATTATCTCTCTTCAACTGGAGAAGTTACTCTTGGTGAAAATGATGCAATATTCCTCTTTGAATTGGGCCATGCTACCAAGGATTATCAGGATGCAGTTATGCTGGTTACCTTTGAGAAAACCGGTGATGGAGAAACAGTTTATGTGGGTGATATAGATCTTGAAACAGATAACTATAAAGTGATCTATTGGAAACCATAGAATATTATCAAATTTGATATAGGCAGGTTGAAATATCAACCTGCCTATTTTTTTATCAAAAAAAGATGTGATCTATTTTTGTAATGATTAGAAGACAAGTGTAACGAATTTATCAGTATAAAGTGTTGAAAATATGCGACTTAATTCCGTAAATAGGTAAAAATAACTAATAAGTACAAAAAAACTGTAACCTAAATATTAATAATCTTCGATTGGAACAGCAGATGCGTTTATGTAGTTTAAATAGAGTGATTTAAAAGATAAAATTTGATTTAATTTAATTATATTAAGTCGGGGAGGAAAAATGGGAAAGCTCGTATTAATTGGGGTTATCGTTGTTGGTTCTATTGGTGCTGTAGCATTGATTTGAGTCTCAGA